>JBFMDH010000017.1 GCA_040754075.1 Acidobacteriota bacterium | reverse complement strand
TTGACCGCGTATGACGGGAAACGCGGTCAAAGACCGCTTCCTCAACTTGAGTTAATAGTTTTGCAAACTGCTATAGAAAGACATAAACCGATGTTCCCTTTCTCCCTTTCTCCCCTTCTCCCCTTCTCCCCTTCTTTTCTCAGCGTCTCGGTGGTTTATCTTTCGGTGGGCTAAGAAAGAGTTTAGCAAAAGTAGGCTTTCAGATTTAGCGTTTCAGTTTTTCCAGAAAGTATTTGCGGAATTTGGCGACTTTGGGTGCGACGACCGCCATGCAGTAAGGTTGATAAGGATTGCGCTCGAAATAGTCCTGATGATAATCCTCTGCGACATAAAACTCCGCGAGCGGCGTGACCTCTGTGACAATCGGGTCGTCATAAATTTTTTCGGCGGTGAGTTCGGCGATGGTCGCTTGGGCAATCGTTTTCTGTTCGGGCGAATGGTAAAAAATCGCCGAGCGATATTGCGTTCCCTGGTCTGCGCCTTGACGGTTCAAAGTCGTCGGGTCGTGAATGGTAAAAAAGACCTGAAGAATTTCTTTGTATGAAACTGCATTCGGGTCGAAGGTGATTTGCACAACTTCGGCGTGTCCGGTTTTGCCTGAGCAGACATCGTAATACGAAGGATTTTCAACCTGACCGCCCGCATAACCCGACTGGACGCGCTCAACGCCGCGCAATTCTTTGTACACGGCTTCCAGACACCAGAAACATCCGCCGCCAAGGGTTGCGATTTCTTTATTGGTTTCAGACATTCATAAACTCCTTTGCCATTCATTGCGCTTTGCAGTGGTTAATTGAGTATAACGACCTTGCGAACGCCTCTCAATAAACCTGTAAGTTCATGAATGCCTGAGACAGATTGAAAAATTCCTGGAAAGATTACTCCTTATCTTCGACCTTGATTCGCATCTCCTGTCCGTTGCAACGAATTTGCGGCAAAGCTTACTGAGATAAATTTGTAACCCGCTGCTGAAGCCAGTGCTCAATTTCATCTACGCCATATTGATCCGATTCAATGTTCAGCACCAGTTCGATGACGTCCGCTTTGCTAGCGGTGATTTCTTTACCGTTGCGATAGAGGAATTCATCGACAACTGCTGTCGTGGTTCGTTTATTACCGCCAAACCAGGGGTGGTTTTTAATCAATCCGAAATAGAGCGTCGCCGCCTGCCGAATGAGGTCGGCGTTTTCATAAGTGACGGCTTGCCGAGGGCGAGCCAGAGCGGATTCAATCAAAGTTTTATCGGCAACCCCATATAGCGGTTCGTTCCACGAGCGCATCAAGATGATATGAAGATAAACTGCTTCAACGTAAGAAAGGTATTTCGCTTCTTCAATCGCCAAGCCGTTTCAACTCCTCGAAAACCTCTTGGTATTTTGCCTGAATTCGTTGCACAGCGGCTTCAAGTTCAGGCGTTGGCGGCGGTAAAATTTCGACTTCGATTTGTCCCTGTCTGGCATGGAGCAGAGCGATTGACCCTTCGGCAACGCCCAGTTCTTGAGCAAACGCCGGTGGAATATCAATCACCCATCCTTGCCCGGTTTTCTGTGGCGTGTTTGCGTCAATCATAATTTTCTCCGTGAAAATAATTTGACTGCAAAAATTTGCGCCTTTTTCCTTGCCAAATCAAGGTTATATCAACAACCCTGTATTTGCTCTCACTCTTTATCTTCGACCTTGATTCGCATCTCCTGTCCGTTGCAACGAATCTCCGGCACGTACATGGCGTGTCCGAGCACCGGCAAAGCGTGAAATGCGCCCGGCGTTTCGGCTCGCAGTTCATAACGGAGTTCCCAGACGCCTTCCGGTAAATGGTCAATGAACATCGCCACTTTCCGGTCGCGCAGTTCCTGATACACCCACACCGCGCGTCCCGTGTAATTGGCTTCATCGGTTGACGCGAAATAGGCTCCGGTAGCCGCTTTCGGGTCTTTAACGTCTTTGTCACTCGCGCCGAATTTGCGACCAATTGCGCCGGATTTCAATTCCTTAATGAAGAGATTTTCACCGCTACGGATTTCGACGGCTTCAAGTCCTGCGGGTTTCAAATCTTCAAACAGCAGATAATCATAATTGTTCTTTGATTCGACCACGATAATCGCTTCGACACGTTCGCCGCTCGTGACCGATTCGCCGTCCCTGAGCGGCAGACGTTCGTAAACATAGCCTTTCAGAAGCGTCGGACGCGCCACGAGTTTGTAATATTCGCGGCGCACAAAAATTTCATTGCCTGCGTCGGTGATGGGTTCTTCGAGGCTGAAAAATTCGGCGCGCGCCGAAAAGTAGAGTGGCGTTGCGCCGTTTTTGCGGCGTATGCGAATGTCGTTGGCGCCATCGCGAATGAATTTACGGTCAATCGGAAATTCACTCGGCGCAGCGAGCGCCGCTTCCGCAGTCAATTTTTTCGCAGCAATCAATTGCCCGTTGACCGTCAGTTCATATTCGATATCGGGTTTCAATTCGCCGCTGGTTTTCAAATAATCATTCATCGCCAGCACCGTGATTGCCGTATCTCTGGTGTTTGACCACTGCGCGCCGCGTCGATTTTTAATCAACCAGTTGGTCACCGGTTCAATGAGTTTATTTTGCGGGTCAATCGCTAAGATAGCGCGAAGCGCAAAAGCCGTAGCTTCGACGCCGCCATCCGACCAGCGCCACCACACACCGTCTTCGCCCCAGTGCGCCGTTGCCATCACCGCATCATTTGAACTTTGCGCGCCGCGCAGGATGATGGAAGTGTCGGGCGCGCGGTCAATCTTCACACCATTCTCTAAATTCTCGACCAGGATTTTCGCCTTGTCGGCGTATTTAAAATGGTGCGCCGCAAGCGCCAGCAACGCCCGCGTATAAGCGTTCAAACGTTCGCGGTTGGTCCACAAATTATCGAACGCTTTGGTCGTAAAATTTCCGACTTCGATATTTTTTTGTGACGCTTGATAGCTTGCCAAAGCGTGCAGCATCCACGCCTGCATATCGTAATTGCTCTCTTCTTCAACCAGTTCGTTGGTTAAAAACTCTGCGCCTCTTTCGAGTACGCCGGCTTTAATTTCAACATCGGCATTGCGGGCAAGCGCGAGTCCCCAGACGACATATGCTGTCATAAAGTGGTCGCTATTGCCTTCTTTCCACCAACCCCAGCCGCCATCATCGTGTTGAAAATTGTAGAGGCGTTCAAGCCCCTGGCGAATCATGTCATCCAATTTGCGCAGGTCTTGTTTGGGTTGGCTGTGGGTTTTATCGGCGGTTTGCTGCACGATGCCACCGAACGTTTGACTCATCGCGACTTCGGGGTTGATACCTAAATCCTGCAAAGTCTTTCGCACAATCGCAGCGGGCAAAAAGCGACTCATGGTTTGTTCCGTGCAGCCGTATGGGTAGTTCGCAAGGTACGGCAGCGCGTCAATCATGGTCACTGCCATGCTTGGCGCGAGTTGCACAGTAAGTGTGGTTGATTCGGCTTTGCGCTCTTTGGGAATATCGAGTTTGACGGTGACATCATCGCCGCGCAGTTTGCCGGATTTGGCGACATATTTTTCAATGCCGTGTTCATAAGCGATGAACGATTTTTCCATCGCGTCAACGTATTGAGTGTTGCGACCGGTGACGCGCAGTTTCACATTGCCTGCGTCTTTGACACTCACGACCCAATCAATGCGCGCTTCGCCGTTTGCCGCAACTGAAACGGGCGCGAGTTCGCCTTTTGCGGGTTTGCCGTTTTGCATAAAGCCGGTGACGATGACGCCTTCGGCATTGAGCGTCGGCTGCACGGTCATCGCTTTATCGGTGTTGTTATTGATGACGGCTGAAACTGTGGTCGTATCGCCCGCGACGAAAAAGCGCGGCGCTTGCAGGCGAACGATTAACGGTTGTTTGGTGCGCGCCGAATCTTCGGCGATGCCGAATTGATTCGTAGCGGTGAGTGCCCGCGCCGTTGCTTTCCAGGTGGTCAGCGAATCGGGGAATTTAATTTTCACCGTCGCTTTGCCGCTTGCATCGGTGACGACATTGGGTTGCCAGATGACGGTTGAGCGAAAATCATTGCGCACCTGAACCTTCGGCTCTTTGCCTGCAACGCCGGGTTTCAGTTCAGATATTTCGTTAAACTTGCGACCGTTGAGAGGCAAATTATCAACCTTCTTTGCATCCATTACTGCCGCGCTATCGACACTGACAATTTCGCTTGCTGCCATTGGGGCATTTTGTTGTCTGAACGAATCCTTTGCCATCTCAGCCTTCTGCGCGCGTCCAATACCACCGAAAACGCCCGTTCCGCCGCCGCCGGGACCACCTGAACGCTCCCGCTCTTCATCTCTTTGTCCGATAGTGCGGTCATCGACCAATTGTTTATCTTTATCTTCAACCAATCGTTGATAGGCTTTTTGATTGAAAGTGCTCTGGGTTTGCACTTGATGCGGGCGTTTCGCGCCGAAATAAAATTGGCGCGGGTCGCCCGCGTAATCTTTTTGAATGTAATAAACCGACTCGTCCACAAGCCCCAATGCAATTTCCGCCGAAACCGGTTTGCCTTCATTATCGCGCGCCGTTACCGTAAGCGTGCCTTCTTCACGCGCCTGATATTCTTCGCGGTCGCTGTTCACCTCGACACTTAAAAAGTTTTTCACCGGCGGCACGACAATCTGTTTGGTGTCCATAAATACTTGCCGGTCGTTGACCATCGCGGCGCTCAGGAAAACATTGGGAACGTGGCGCTCCTCTATCGGCAGTTCAATGAGTTTCACATTGCCGGTCATGCGCACCAGTTGAAAACTGAGTAAATCTTCGGCTTCGACGCTGAACAAAACAAAGCGGTCATTGGTTGGCGCAACCAGCATCACAGGCGCGCTCTGCCCGGCTTTGACCGTATCTTTATCAATGATGATTTCAACGCCTGTGTAACGATAGCCCAAATCCGTCGTTGCGCGGGTTGCGACCCACACGGTGGTTTCCGCCGTGATGTTTGTCGAGCCTTTATCTTCGCTTGTCCAGGTGAGGCGATAAAATCCTTCGCGTTCGGGTGTAAACCCGAATTCCGCCTCGCCATCTTTATTGGTCTTTACCACCTGTGTGGTGATGTCGTCGTGTTCGTAG
The DNA here is from genome assembly GCA_040754075.1 of Acidobacteriota bacterium. Taxonomy (NCBI): domain Bacteria; kingdom Pseudomonadati; phylum Acidobacteriota; species Acidobacteriota bacterium. The sequence goes on along the minus strand of JBFMDH010000017.1, from coordinate 132,373 downwards.
CCGCGAAACTTCAACTGCCATGCTTTGCCATCCACCGGCGCGGGCGGAAAACTGCCGCGCTCCTGCAAACGTTTCAATTCATCGCCTTTGACCTCTTTGCCTGTCGGGTCAAGCCAGATTTCATACCAGTAATCGCGCGTTACTTTCACCCGACCTTCAACCTGTAAAGGTTGGTCGTTGGCGTCCGCTGCGTTGATATTCACCGCGACTTTATCCTGCGGGCGATAGAGGTAATGCGCGGGTCTGGCGTTGACGAAATAACGTTGCCGGGTGACGCGCACCGAACTTGTAGCGTTGATTTCGCGGCGCGAAGAATCGGTAACGCGGGCTTCAATGGCATACTCGAAATCCTGACCGCTGTTGCGCGGCGTATCAAAAACTAAAACCGCTTTGCCGGTGGCGTCGGTCTTTAAAATTTCGCGTTTGATTTGTTGTCCGCGCCCGTAATAGTTTGCATATCGCTGGTCGATGTCTTCAAAGTACCAGGCATAATCGCGGCGCGGATACCAGTAGCGATAAAATGGCTTTTGATAAACGATGACTTCGACATTGGCATTCGCGACCGCGCCGCCGAAATAGTAATCCGCTTGAATGTTGACTTCGACTTTTTCACCCACGCGAAAGGCTTTTTTCTTGCCGTCAATTTCAGGGGTTTTCACAGCGACTTTAAATTCCGGCAATTTGTATTCTTCCAGGCGAAAGAGCGTCGCATTGCCGATATGGTCTTTGCGCCCTTCGTCCCAAAATACAATGCGGTATTCGCCAAGCGGCATACTCTCTTTGAGTTCAACTGCGCCCCAGGCGCTGCCGAATTGATTGAGTTTGGTTTTGCCATCGCTGACTTTCGCTCCCTTGGGGTCAGTGATTTCGTATTCGACAATTTGCCCGGCAGGTGTTGAATAAACTTGATGGTTATATTTTCGCGCAATGAATTTCCATTGCACGGTTTCATTGGGACGATAAGCCGGGCGGTCTGTAAAGGCATAGATGCGCCAGTCCTCTGCGTTTCTGCCGTAAGCGTAGTTGTAACCGTTGGCAAATGCCTGCCGGTTATCGCTGGATGCGGCGACAAAAATTTCTGTGTTGTAGCCGTTTCTCATCTCGTCCAAATCAAACGCCGCGATGCCGTCCTCGTTGGTCGGTTTGGAAAATTCTTTCCATTCATAAAAGTTGCCGTTATAAAACCGCTCCCACACTTTCACATTAGCATTGGCGACCGGTGAGCCATCCGCGACATTGCAAAAATAAGCCACCGCCTGTTTGCGGGCAGTTTTAATAACCAGCGATGTGTCGCTCACTAAAATCACATCACGCACCGCTGTGCCATCAATTTTCGCTTCGATGACATATGCGCCGGTCGCTAATTTTTCATCCAGTCGCAAAGTCTCGCTTCCGGGTTTGTAATCGCCTTTGTCCTCGATCTCTTTCGTCCACGCTTTAATGCGTTCGCTGGCATTGATGCGCTGAGTCCAACTGCCTGCGCTGTCGTTTTGGGTAAAGCGAATGTCGCGGGTCAAATCAACTTTGTAGAGTGCAAGGTCAATGCGCCGGACGTTGCGCCAGTTCATTGAAAATTGAATTTCGGAACCCGGCAGAAAGATATTGGAAACATAAATGCCGACGGTCGGTTTGGTGATTTGATCAATATAATTTTTGGCGTTATCGAAGTATCGAGTTTCGCCTTTTTGAAATTCGCGGGTGAGGCGGCGAAAAAGTTCCAGGGCTTTGACGAAATCCTGTTCCTGTTTGTAGTTGCCGTTCGCGTCTTGCGAAATGCGCCCGTTCGTCATCATCCATTCGCCGTAAAAAAACAGCGCGTCATCGTACCAGTCGTTTGATTTACCGGCAGCCATTGCCGCTTCAAATTCATCGCCGACGCGAATGCGCTGTTCATAGTTGCCTTGGTTGCGAAGCGTCATCGCAACCAGATAATGCGCGTGGGCTTTGTCGTTTGCCGATTCGGCAATCTTCAAGGCATTCTCGACCACATCGAGCGGCGCAGTGCCGTAATAACCATAGTAGTAATAATCCGTCCATTCGGAACGCGACATGCGCCAGACGATTTGCAAATAACGACTGCGCGCTAAATCGAGTTCCGAAGACCCCGCCCAATAGTCCAATGCCTGTTGATAAAACTGCCAGCCCTGATACCAGTTTTGCGAATCTTTGCGCGTCCACCAGAAATCGCCGAGCGATTCCTGCGCTTCCGCCCAGACAATGTCGCGGTCTTCGGTTCGTTGAATGTCGCGAATCAAGGCTTCGAGTTGTTGTCGCGCTTCATCGTATTTGGTCGAATCCGCAGTTTGCGTCGCCGCCTGTGCGCGCCACAAGGTATCTGCCAGACGAAAGGCTACCCAGCGACTATCTGCTGCTGAAAGCTTCAAGTCTTTGGCTGGTGTGTAGATTTCGCGGGCTTTGCTGAAGGATTTTTCAGCGTAATATTTTTCGGCTTCGGTTTTTAACTTTTGGTAATCGCTTTCCTGCGCGCGGGTCGAAAAAAAACTGAACGCGCACAAAACGAGGCACAACAAAACAAATAACAAGGCTGGTTTCATTTTAAATTCTCCTGAACTTGGACGGGCTAATCAGTGAACGCGACTTCAAAAATTTTCTTGCAATGAATTCCTGACGAATTGTGACGCTCAATTTTCGTCTTCCCTGAAAGGGTAAGCAAATCGTTTTGGCGATTGCTGAAAGGTTAAGGCGAAGGCGCAGTGAAAATTTATGTTATGCTCGCAGGCAAGATTTTTTGAGGAGAAATGTGATGGCTTCCTTAATCACGTCACCGCTGCTGAAAACTTACACACTCGAAGAGTTCTGGAAATTGCCCGAACCCAAAGACGGCGCGAAACTCGAACTCATCGCAGGAGTTTTGTTTTTGACTCCTCAGCCTGAATGCCCACACGATAATATTGTATCAAGATCACTTCAAAAATTGTCTGCCTATTTAAGTCAACGCGATGATAAAGGCAAACTCTACGTTCCGCGCGCGGCGATTTGGACGGGAACGCATACCTACCTTGAACCCGATATGTTTTATGTTTCGGCTGAACTCGAAGCCACGATGAAGCCCGAACATCGTCACACAGCCGATTTAGTTATCGAAGTCATCTCGCCGGGTTCGGCTATCTATGACCGCAACACCAAAGCCGAAACTTATGGGGCGTTAGGTATCAATGAACTCTGGTTGATTGATGAAACCGGTCAAACGGTTGAGGCGCTGTACAAACGTGGCAAAGGGTTCGGTAAAAAATCAACTTTCAAAAAAGGTCAGCGCATCGCTTCAAAAATTTTTCCCGACTTAAAACTTGCTGTTGATGAATTATTCAAAGATTGAAATCGCTTCACAAAAAAAAGGTGAGGCGACTCGCTGAAACCACTCGCCTCACCTTTCCATCTTTTAGGTTGTTTGTGCCGTTTGTGACAGGTGATTCCAAATCAACTGGCAGCGCGGTCAAAAGACCGTTTTCTCAACCGCAGTCAATGGTTAAGCCGCCCTATTTGGCTTTCTTGGCTGTCCAGGTGCCTTCGCCGAAACTGCCGAGCACGACTTTACCGCTCATCGAATCCCCGTTGACTTTACCCGTGTAAGTGATGTCGAGGTCTTGACCTTGCACGTTCACTTTGAAAGAAAACGAAATGTCCGCGCCTTTGACGGTGCCTTTAAGCGTCGCTTCACCGAGTTGTCCCTTGTAATTTCCGGTCAGAGCTTCGCCGTCTTGTTTGAACACAAAGGTCGGGTTGCCGGTTCCGGCTTGGGTTTCTACGGTGGCGTTCCAGGTGCCCGTGACATTTGCAGCGCCGCTCGTTTGTCCGCTTGCTGCCGGGGCGCTGCCTTCGGCTTTACGTTTTGCAGCCCAGGTGCCCGAAGCCAACCCGCCGAAATCGGCATCGCCGCTCATGGTATCGCCGGTGATTTTGCCGGTGTAAGTTATCTCCAGGTCACTATCTTGAAACTTCACGGTCATATGCATCGTGATAGCATCGCCTTTGACTTCGGCGCTTTTGAATGGTGTGCTGGGCACCAGTTTTCCGTCCACTTCTTTCAACGAAAACGGGAAATTGCGTGTCCCTTGCGGGGTTTCCAGCGCCATATCCCAGGTGCCAACAGCCGCTGAATTTCCTTGCGCGAAAATGCTAACGGAAGCGACAAGTATGGTTGCCAAAACCACAATTGCATTCACTGTTCTCTTCATACCCTCTCCTTTTCTTCCTTAAACAATCGCTAGTACGGCGGTGCTAACCGCCTGATGATGTGAGTCAAGACTATAGCAAAAAAGAGCATATTTCGCGCTGTTTGAATCAGGTGATACAGAAATTTATTTTTTGTAATTCTTTGATCAGGGCGTTGCTTTGCTAAACAATCGGATAACTTCCTCAGATAAGTTGTGCTAAATGGGTAATCGCGAATTCGATTAAACCATTCTACAGGTATTCCTCGCTCACCAACTGTTGCTCCTGAAAGTGCTCCGACAATTGCGGCAACTGTATCGGTATCACCACCACAATCGAGCACTGATTCAACCGCCTTGCGAAAATCACCGTAATGAATCATCCAGCTATAAATAGCCATCGGAACCGTGTGATAAACGTAACCACTTATGGCTCGCTGTAAATTCATACTCGCAGCGAATTCTTTCACAGAATATGAATTTGCATAACCAATCTGCATCTTTCGCAAAATTTCCTGCCATTCTTTATCGCTTCCGGTTTTATCAAGTAATGAAAAAATTTTATTGGGTGCGAAGCCGGTTGCATCTTGATTGCGAACAATCCAGCCTGTCAGTTGTGCAACGGCAAGTGCGCCCGTCAACGCTTTCGGGTCTGTATGGGTCATTCGCGTGCAGGCTTCAACATAAAGATTTATTTTGTCGGGTTCATTGGCAAAGTATCCGCCGATGATTGCCGATTTCATGGCAGCGCCATTGCCCGCAGAAAACACGCCACTTCGTTTTGGCGAAAAGCCCAACCACAATTTCATAATCGAACGTAGCGTCGCCAATCCGATTCCTGCGGGTAAAGTAAGCAACCATAAACGAAGTTTCCACGACAACCTGTTTCGGAATTCATCAACTGACCTTGTCAACAATGATTGAGCAACAAAAACCGTATGTTCGGTGTCATCGCTTATCATTCCTCGACCAAAAATAAATCGCTGTTTCCAGGTGCCTCGGAAAAGCTTAGCTATACGTCGTGCACTTAATCCTTCGGCTGGCAGTCCGAGCGAATCACCGACGGCTGTTCCTAATAAAATGCCATTCAAGCATTTTTCATCAGAGAGGTTTGCAAATTGGTTCAATGAGGTTTCTCCAAGTTTTTGGAGGTTGAACCCCACAAACAGAAATTTGTTTCATTACTTTTTAATGGGAAGTCAAAAGAAAAGTTTTAATCCGCGTTGTATTGTTGAAGTTTGCGATAAAGCGTTTTGCGACCGATGCCGAGCATCTGTGCGGTGCGGGTGCGGTCGCCGTTATTAAATGTCAGAGTTTCCAGTATCAGGCGTTTTTCGGCTTCATCGACAGTGGTGCCGACTTCGATTTCAAGCGTCTGTTTGGCATCGGCTTCGCTTTCTGCGCCGCGCACTGCATCCGGCAAATCATCGACGGTAATCATATTGCCCTGCGCGATGATGACCGCGCGTTCAATGGCGTTTTCGAGTTCGCGGACATTGCCGTGCCAATCATAACGCCGCAATCGCGACAACGCTTTTTCGGTAATTCCGGTGATGTTTTTATTCGAGCGTTTGCGGTAGATTTCCAGAAAATGAATTGCCAAAAGCGGAATGTCTTCGCGGCGTTCGCGCAATGCCGGAAGTTTTATCGGATAAACATTCAAGCGATAAAACAGGTCACGACGAAAACGCCCTTCGCGCACCGCCTCTTCCAAATCTACATTGGTTGCGGCAATCACCCGCACATCGGTCTTGATGACTTCATTGCTGCCGACGCGCACGATTTCGCCGTTTTGCAAGACGCGCAGCAAACGAATCTGCGCGCCTAAACTCATCTCACCGATTTCATCCAAAAACAACGTACCGCCATTGGCTTCTTCAAACTTGCCGATACGACGCGAGCGCGCATCGGTAAAGGCGCCTTTTTCGTGACCGAAAAGTTCCGATTCCAGCAAACTTTCGGGAATCGCGCCGCAGTTGATTTTGATGTAAGGCTTAGCGTTGCGCGAGGAACGCGATTGAATCAAATCCGCGAGCACCTCTTTGCCGGTTCCCGATTCGCCTTGAATCAACACCGTCGTATAACTGTCGGCAACATACACAGCCATTTCCATGCAGCGCATAATGCCATCGCTTTTACCGACCAGACCGGAATGATGATGGCTGCTTTGCACGGTTTCGAGTTCCTGACGGAGCCGTAAAACCTCTGCCGAGAGCCGCGCTTTGGAAAGCGCAATCGCCAGTTGGTCGGATATGCCAAGCGCCAGCGCGCTCTCGTCCGAAGTGAAATAGGCTTTCGGATTTTTCCATAACAGAATCAATGCGCCAAATAGTTTCGCTTCAACGACGATGGGTGAAAGAATGCAGGCGCCGGCAGTAAAAACTTCGGTAAGAAAGGTTCGCGCATACGGGTGTTGTTCGGCGCTTTGCAATTTGAGCATCTGCCCATGCTCGATATTTTTCGGCAAAAATTCCAGAATCGGAAAATTCAATGACGGGCGTTTCAGGATTGCCGCATCGACACCTTCGGCGGTTCTCAGATTGGTGAAATGAATCTCTTTGCTGTCGAGCACCGCAAGACAGGCGGCTTCAATTCCCAGTAAATCAATGGCGCGGTCGAGAATGTGTTCGGTGATTTCGGAAAACTCATTGCCGGTATTGATGTCATTGGCAATTTCCAGAAGCGCTTTATTGATGCGCGCCTCATGCTCTTTTTCGCTGTAAATCTGGGTGTAGCGGAAGCCGATGGCGATTTGTTCGGCGAGGCTTGCGACAAAACTGATTTCATCTTCCTGCCAAAGGTAATGTTCGCGACATCGATGCAAGAGGACGGTGCCGAGCAATTTCAAATTAAAAGTAATCGGCACGATGAGCAGCGACCGCGTATGCAATCGTTCGGCAACAGCGCGAATGGTGTGCGGGAGTTCGGCGGTCGCCGTATCTTCGATGGCTTTAATGGAGTGAAAATCGAAACTCTCCTGCAACCGGTCAAAGTCAATTTCGATGCCAAGCGATGATGGCAAATCATGAACATCGACGCGATATTCGTGGGTGATACGCAGTTTGCCGTCAGGCGCAAGGGTCATTACATCGCAACGATCAACGCGCATCATTTTGCCGATTTCATTAACCGTGGCGCGCAGAAAATTGTTGAGGTCGATAACCGAAAAAGTTTCCGACCCGATGCGACTGAGCACCGCCTCGCGGGCTTCGTACATCTTCAATTTTCGTTCGAGGGAGAGGATGTCTTGCATAGTGGCTGCCGGGTATTGGTCATTCGCGTTAAGCCAAAGCGTACCTCAGCCCGGAACGCATGACCAATGACTTATCGAGTGATCGATATGACATTGCTTTCGCCGCCATCGGGATTTCTGAATTTTGCCTGAAAGGTTCCCGTCGGCAATTCCGCAGACGGAATCGAGGTCACGAGTCGCGAAAAGTCGCCGTTCTTAAATCTTGCCGGGTAGCTTTTGCTGCCGATGATCAGGGTCGCCCCGTCCTGCATGCGCTCGCCAATGATGAAGGTTTTGCCATTGGGTTTAATTTTTAATTTGGTTAAAACCGGCGGCGTAATCGTCAACTCCATCGTCAGCGCGCGATGCGCATTCAACCTGCCGCCGGTGATGACGAAGGGTTGCAAACTGTCGCGCACATCAACGCTTTCGAGAATCCGGCGTTTGATGATGATATGGTTGGCGTCATTGAAACGCGATTTAATCAATGCCGCAACGCCCGATACATAAGCGGCTGCCGCGGAGGTGCCGTCAATGGTGTTGTACCAGACGGTCGGGTCGTCAACCGCTACGCACGCCGCACAACTGCCATGCGCTGCGGTCGTGAAAATGGTCATTCCCGGCGCGGTCAAATCAACACTGGCTTTGCCAAAACCGGAAAGAATGCGACCCGGCACATTGGGCGGATGCCACATTTCGTCATTGTATTGCGAAGCGGCGACGACGATTTGATTCGGCAAACGGAATTTCGCCGGGTAATAATTGCGCGTATCAATGTCGTAACCTTCGTTACCGGCAATCGTGACAAACAAAACACCGGCTTCTGCACTTGCGGTTACGGCGCTTTGCAGCGTTTGCACTTCATCATCACTGAGCGTCGCGATGCCCGAACTCCAACTCGCATTGATGATGTCTGCGCCGATATTGATGGAATACAAAATAGCGCGCGCCGCATCGGCAATGGTGACTTCGATGTCATTGGGACCTGGTCCTACACGTTTAAAAAATTTCACCGGAACCAGTTTCGACTGGCTCATCCCGCTGATGCCTACGGTGTTATTCAACTTCGCAGCAATGATGCCCGACATCTGCGTGCCGTGTCCGAATACATCACTGACATCTCCGTTTTTTTCAGGGATATTGGCGCCGTGCACATCATCCACGTAACCGTTGTTGTCATCGTCAAGGTTGTTTGCAGGAATTTCACGGGGATTGGTATAGACGTTGGGCGCGAGGTCTGGATGGGTAATATCGAGTCCGGTGTCTGTGACCGCGATTAACACATTCGCGCTACCTTCGGTGATTTCCCAAGCCTGTGTCGCTTTGATGTCGGCATCAAGCGTTGATGGAAAGCCGAACACTCCCAGTCCGAGATTTCTTAAAGCCCATTGTTCCCCGAACCCCGGGTCATCGGGAATGACCCCGCCAACCACCAGCGGGATATTCGGTTCGGCATATTCGACCGAGGCATTAGCTTTCAAACGATTGATAATTTCCTCGAGGTCAGCTTGCGGGTCGAACTTCATCACAAACACTCTATCGAATCCGTGTTCGGCGATGAAATCATTTGCCTGACTTGTCGCCGGAAGCAATGGCTCGATGGCGTCGGTCGTGGCTTCGCGTAACCAACCGGTTTCTGACCCCACGCCCTGGGCAACCGCGAACAACTGGTCATTGGTAGCATCAATGGTCAACGGACGAGTTGCAGCTTTTAATTTAACGATAACCTGACCGTTGGCAATGGCAAGCCGCGAGGATTTTTGCGCCGAGGATTTTTGCGTGAGCGCAAAAGCCGCGAACGTGAGGAGCAAGGCAAAAGCTAAACCGATACTTTTCCGCATGTGAACTTCTCTTATCTTTCAATTAATCGGAAGACTTTTGCTTATACCCGATTCATGTGGCTTTTTCAATCTTTAATTCGCTGAATCGGTTTGACTTCAAAGCCGCAGGAAATATAATTGCTGCCACTTGCAAATTCTTAATCAAGCTTCTCTCAATGGAGGAATTTTATGGATAGCACTGCATCAAGGTTGGAAAGCATCCGTGCCGAAAAATCGAAACGGCGAATTTTGCCTAAGCTGTTGATAGTGGTCATCGCCATTCCGGTCATCGGCTTTTTCGTTTTGGGTTTGCTGCCGGTGAAAGCCGATTTCATCGCCTCCGAAGGCACCACCGGCGTGGGCGATGCCGGAGCCGGACTTGATCGTCAATTTCCCGCGATGGTCATTCGCGCAGACAACCCGTTGCCTGCGGACAAAAACGACGCCCGCATCGGGCTTGGACGACTGCTTTATTTCGACCCGATTTTATCCGGCGCTAACGATATTTCCTGCGCCACCTGCCACCATCCCGATTTAGGTTTTGGCGATGCCCGTGGCGTGTCGATGGGTAAAGGCGGCAAGGGACTTGGCGCGGAACGCGCCGGCGGCGCGGTGTTAAAACGCGGCGCGCCGAGCATCTGGAATGCGACTTACAATCACAAACAATTCTGGGATGGTCGCGCAGAGGATTTGGAAGAGCAAGCCGGAAAGCCCATCACCGATGCCAATGAAATGGCTGAAGACCCGGAGAACCTGATTAAAGAATTAAAAAATATCCCTGAATATGTGCAGCTATTCGATAAAACCTTCAAGGGCGAAAACGGTGCGGCGCTTACCTTCGATAACGTGACCAAAGCCATCGCCGCATTCGAGAGAACGCTTACTGCCAACAACACACCGTTTGATAAATATGTGAAAGGCGACCGCAATGCTTTGACGCCCGCGCAGGTTCGCGGCTTCAATCTCTTCCGTTCGGGTCGCACACGTTGTTTCGAGTGTCACGGCTTGCCGACTTTCGCCAACCGCGATTTCAAAATCGTCGGCGTCCCCGAAATCGAAGGGCAGCAGGCGGATTTCGGTCGTTTCGATGTGACCAAAGGCGAAGGCAACAAGTATGCGTTCAAAGTGCCGACGCTTCGCAATGTCGTTTTGAACGCGCCGTATATGCATAACGGCAGATTCAAAACCCTCGAAGAAGTCATTGATTTTTATGCGGCGGGCGGTGGTCCCGGTATGGGTTTTAAAGAGCCGAAAGTTGATGACAAAATTCATGCCTACACGATTGGCAAATCCGAAAAAGAGGATTTGATTGCCTTCCTGTATGCGCTAACCGATGAATCGAACGTGCCGGAAATCCCTGCGAAAGTTCCATCGGGAATGGCGGTGGTTTCGCCGATTAAAAATCCGGCGCGTGAACTCGTCGCCAAATACAACACCGGGATGCCCAAAGAAGAAATCATCACGCGCGCGCCGCAAACCATCCGCGTAAAAGCCGGTGAATCCATTCAAGCGGCAATTGATAAAGCTATCCCAGGCGACACCATCGAAGTTGAACCCGGCATCTATAAAGAAGAAATCAAGATTGACCTCAAAAATATTACCTTGCGCGGCATCAGCGCGGCGGATGCGAATGCCACACCTGGGCGTCCACTACTTGAAGGCGAAGGCAAACTTTCGGATGCGGTGCTGGCAACCGGCGATAATTTCACGATGGAAAATTTCGATGTGAAAAATTACGTCGCCAACGGCGTGATGGCGCAACACGCTAACAATGTCACCTTCCGCAATCTCTATGTTGAAAACACCGGACTATATGGAACCTATCCGGTCAGTTGCACAGGCGTGTTGATTGAAAAAGTGACAGCAACAAAAATCGCCGACGCGGCGCTCTATGTCGGACAATCGCGTGACATCGTGGTGCGCGACTCGGAAGTTTATGACAACGTCGCAGGCATCGAAATCGAAAATTCCATCAACGCCATAGTCGAAAACAACTACGCCCATAACAACACCGGCGGCATACTGGTTTTCGCTTTGCCGAACAATGTCTCGAAAGTCGGGCGCGATTGCATCGTGCGCAACAACCGGGTGATTGAAAACAACCATCCGAATTTCGGGCACCCGAATTCGATTGTTTCAAAAGTTCCGCCCGGACTCGGCATTTCCGTAACCGCTGCCGACAACACGGAAATCACCGGCAACGAAATTCGCGGCAACAACAGTTTCGGCGTCGGCGTGTTCAGTTTGGAAATCATTTTTCCGAAGGGCACACAATTCGACATCGGCACGACTTCCGATAATACTTTCATTCACGACAACACCTATGCGGAAAACGGCAAATCACCGGACAAGAGTTTTATCGAAGCAGGACTCAAAGGCGCAGACCTCGTTTGGGATTTATCGGGCTGGTCAAATCGCTGGTCTGAACCGAACGCGACGCGCGCCACACCGGTGCTCAACGCCAGTTGGCCCACAATTGCGCGTAAAGCCTACTGGCGGGTTTTGAACTGGCTTGCCTAGCTCTTGCGAAATGCGTCGCGCGAATTTCGCGTGACGAAATTTTGCAGTTTCAATTTTGACAAGAGCCGTCATGACATTGGCGGCTCTTTTAATTTGAGGAAAAGATGGCAGACGATAACAACACGACTAAAACACCTTCACTTTTAGGACAATGTTCGGCGGAATTCATCGGCACGTTTATTTTGATACTCGTGGGCGATGGCGCGGGCGCGGCGGCAACTTTGAATAATCAACTCGATGGCTGGGGCGTAGCGATGATGTGGGGACTGGCAGTAACCTTTGGCATCTATGTCGCGGGTTCGATTTCCGGGGCGCATTTCAACCCGGCAGTGACGATTACCATGAGTGTGTTTCGCGGCTTTCCCAAAAAACATATCGCGCCGTTTATTTTGAGCCAGATTGCCGGGGCTTACACAGCAGCCGCCTGCGTCTATTTTTTCTGGAAAAATTTCTTTCATCAAATGGCAGCGAAGCTCGGCGTCGAATACGGCGCGCCGGGCAGTCAAAAGTTGATGAGCATCTTTTCCTGCTTTTATCCGTCGCCGGGTGTCGGCACTGACACGGCGGCTTGGTCTTTAATCAGTACACCGCAGGCTTTCGGCATCGAAGTCATCTTAACCGCCTTTCTCTTGCTGATGATTTTCGCGCTTACGGAACCCGATAATACAGGCATGCCGCAAGCCGGTATTGGGCCGCTGTTTATCGGGTTGACGGTCACCGCCATTGTCGGCATGGGCGGGTCGCTGACGATGGACGCAGTAAACCCGGTGCGCGATTTTGGGCCGCGCCTGTTTGCCTACACCATCGGCTTCGGGCAAATCGCTTTTCCGGGACCACGCGGTAACGAATGGTGGTTGTATATTGTTGCGCCGATTATTGGCGGACTCATAGGCGCAGCCGTCTTCCGTTATGGCGTACGAAAATTTTTGCTTGCCGCGAAAAGTGAATAGTTTTAGTGAGGAAACCAGCCCTCGCGCACGGGATACTTCAGGGCTTCAACGCAAGCGTGAGGCAATTAGACTTTGAAAAGTTTATCGAAAGCTGAACGAGCATCGCGCGCTTCTGCCGCTTTCACCGCAGTGGTTTCGCGTTCAATAGTTTTGCGAGGCTCAAAATATTCACAATCGTTTCGCACATCCTTTTTCGCAATTCTGAGGTTGATCGGTTTTCGACACTGAAAGCGCGCGCCCGGGTCGAAACTGATGCAGTTTTTGCAGGTATGTAAATCGGTATTGCATTTCGGACAGGTCTGATCTTCGGTGATGCCGTTGATTTCGATGTTGACCTGTTCGCCACACAAATTGCATCGCATCACTTCGCGAAACGCCATCATCTTGGGCGACCGGACATCGCTTTTCGGTTGTGGCGTCGGACGCGGGCGTTCGTCAGACGAATCTTGATAACCGCGTTGTTTATATTTTCTTTCCATAAAATCTCCTACTGTAGACAGGCGCATTTATTTTTTCTTTAGCCTGTTGATGAAACTTTTTGTGGTTGTAGTTGTCTGTTGGTTGCAGTCTGCAAGAATGCTGTGTGCAACGTTAAATCAGTTAAAACCGTGTTGGGGTTTTTAGAACTTCAGACGTGACTCTTTTCTTATAACCTATGCAGGTGGGTTAAAGCAATAGAAAGATAGCTTAACTTTCTATGGCAATAAAAATTTAAAACCCACAGCATCTTTTTCTTTACCCTGTGACCAAAAAGATGGCTTGGGTGTCTACCTTAATGTGTCTGACTGTGCGAGAGAAAAATACAAAAGGTAGAGGTTTTCAGAAAATGAAAAGTAACAAAATTAAAATCGCTCTGGTTGCCATCATTCTGGCAATCGTCGTCGCCATTCCTTTGGCGATGGCGCAATCGGGCGGCAAAATGGGTAGACGCGAATTTGCCGGACAATTTCGTGGTCATCGCGGCGGCGGCGAAGGCTTCATGTTTAAACAGCTTGATTTGACCGACGCTCAGAAGGAACAGATCAAACAAATCCGTGAAAGCCACCGCGCCACCATCAAATCGCTTCGCGAACAGGTTCATACAGCTATGCGTGAAGTGCATCAAGCCAATCAGGGAAGCGCCTTTGATGAAGCAGCCGTGAGCCAAAAGCTGGCGCAGATTGCACCCTTGCAAGCCAAATTGATGGCTGAAGAGTACAAGATTCGTCAGGAAACACTTGCCGTGTTGACTGCCGAACAGAAAGCCAAGATGGAGCAGCTACGCGAACAGTTCAAATCCAGACGGGCTGAACGGGGCGCGAAAAAATCACCAGGGACTGAATAAGCACTTGGGGTTGCCTGTAGGCGTGAGGTATCGTTTGTTAGCGATGCCTCACGCAATTTCATTTCGTGTCAGGAGCAGCTCTGCAACAGCAACACGAACAAGCTTCAGACTTCGATTTAGTCCGTCTTGCGCGCCAAGGGGATGAGCAAGCTTTCGCGGAGATTGTCAATCGCTACAGCCCCCGCGTCTTTCGGGTTGCCAGTCGCTTTTTCCGGCAACGCGACGCTGTTGAAGAAGCCGCACAGGAAACTTTTTTAAAAATTTATACGCAGCTCAAATCATTTGAAGAGCGCGGTTCGTTTGAAGGCTGGGTGACGCGCATCGCCACCAACACTTGCATCAATCTCTTGCGCGCCGCCAAACGCCGACCGCAATCAGCAGAACCGGACTTGACCGAAGATGAAACCGACTGGCTGGAACAACAGTTGAACGAAAGCGGCAATCTACAGAAAGCTTCGGTTGAAGACAATTTGATTGCCGCAGACCTTGCGGAAAAATTGCTCGATACCCTTTCAGCAGAAGACCGCGCCGCGTTAATGATGATGGATGGCGACGACATGTCGGTTAAAGAAGTGGCGGGCATCACCGGCTGGTCGGAATCAAAAGTCAAGATGCGGGCGATGCGCGCTCGTCAACGAATGCGTCAGGCGGTCGAGAATTTATTTAAGAGTCAATGAATCAGGAAGGCGCGGAAAAAGATGAATAACCAACACGTGAGAGAAATTTTTGCCGGGCGTTCTTTAAATGACCTGAGCGCCGACGAAAAAAATAAAATTGAAAATCACATCGCCGGTTGCTTGTCGTGCGCGCGCGCTTACCGGGCGGCAGTGGTTGCCGAAAGCCTGGTACAGGCGAGAGCGACAGCCGCCGTCGAGCCGTCGCCATTTTTTAAAACGCGGGTGATGACGGCGATTCGCGAGCGACAGACGGAAGCGTTCTCTCCGGCAACCCTTTGGCAAACGGCGCGGGCGCTGTTCGCTTCCCTGGTTATGGTGGTGGCACTGCTGGTAGCGGTGAATTTCTATGTCGGCGGCTTTAATCCAACGAACGAATTTACGGAAATCACGGCGAGCAACAACATCTATTCCGCCGATTGGGTGCTTCTGGAAAACGGCGATGCGTCCGGCGGTTTAACCGATGCGGAAGTATTGACGACGCTTTATGAGTCAACAGGTGATTATGGACAAGACAACTAAAAACCGTTGGGTGGTGTGGTCGGCAGTGTTTGGGATTTTCGCGCTCGGCTTTGCATCGGGAATGCTGGCATTGAACCTGTATCACAAACGTCTGCCGTCATCATTTGCCGGTCGCGGCGAGCCGCCAATTTTGAGATTGGATGTGATGACTGAAAAGCTTGACTTAACGTCTGAACAACGAGCCGAAGTGGAAAAGATTTTCAGTGATACGCGAGCGCAGATGGGTGAACTCAGAAAACAATCGGAACCGAAATTCGCTGAAATTCGCCAGCAAACCGAAAGCCGTTTGCAACAGGTGCTATCGGCTGAGCAATGGGAAAAATTTCAACAGATGAAAAATGAAATGCACCAACGGCGGGGCAGGCGTGAACGCGGCAGGAGAGATTTCGATGGCTCACGATAATTTGATTCACACCTGAGAAGAAAATATTTCCTCTCTGCAAAGAAGCGGTCTTTGAGCGCGCAACCGGCAAGTTGATAACCTGCTGCAACGACCTTTTCAATAATTCGAGCTTAACCGGTTCGCAATTTCTTTCTCAAACGCCAGAGAGTTTTCGGCATCACAAGCCACGCTGAACGTGGCAAGCGATTAACGGCTGCATGCAATAGCTTCTTTTCTTCCGCCTCCAGATTGATGTCACAATTCCAGTCGCGCAACCGCGTATTCATCTGCTCAAGTTTCAACTGGTCTTCAGCAGATAGCGTTGGCGCCTGGATTTTGTCGGCGATTTCCAGGAAGCCACATTCAAACATGCCTTCGCGCAAATGGTTATTCAAATGATTGATGAGTTTTCTCTCCACCGTCATCTCGCCAAACATTTCATCCAGATGGTCAACAATCGGGCAGGACTCTTCGCAGGCAGGCGCTGCCGCAGAATCGGCTACCGTAGCCGCTTTCGCGCCTTCAAGGGCAAACAGCAAAAGATTTAATTCCTGGTGTGAAAGTTTTGTCAGCATAAAAAATATCTGCTCCGATTCGCTGCGCGACCTCAGTGTGCGCGGCGGTGAAAAGCCATTGGACAGTTGACGCTCAAGGTTCAGAGATTAACTGACCTCGCAAATTTCAACTGAGCGCAAGGCTCTGAAGGTCATGCCATCCTGAACAAATTTTTAAAATTTTCTGTCGTCCGGCGTCCGACTTCTTGGGTCGTCAACTCGCGAATCGCCGCAAGGGTTTTCGCGACCTCGACGACAAACGCCGGTTCGTTACGTTTGCCGCGATAGGGAACCGGCGCAAGAAACGGACTATCGGTTTCAATCAATAGTTTTTCCATCGGCAACGCCCGCGCGGTCTCGCGCAAATCTTCGGCATTCTTGAATGTCACCACTCCTGAAAACGAAATCAGAAATCCAAGTTCTACCGCTTTCTCGGCAAACCGGCGCGTCCCTGTAAAACAGTGAATGATGCCGGGCAGATTCGCGTCTTGCCATTCTTCATTCAATATCGCCAGCGTATCGGCTTCGGCATCGCGCGTGTGAATAACCACGGGTAAATTCCTGTCACGCGCCGCCTGCAACTGGCGGCGAAAAGCTGCGCGCTGCACCTCACGCGGCGAATTGTCGTAATAATAATCCAAGCCGATTTCGCCCCACGCGATAACTTTCGGATGCTTTGCCCAGTCCAGCAATTTCGCGAAAAGCTCGGCGTTCAACAAACGCGCTTCGTGCGGATGGACGCCGACGGTTGTATAAATGAACGAGTGTTTATCGGCAATCTCAAAAGCCGCCTGGTGTGAATCGCCCGCCACATCGCCATTGCCGACATTGACCAGGAGTTCAATCCCGGCTGCAAGCGCGCGTTCGATAACCGCTTCGCGGTCTTCGTCAAATCTATCCGCTTCGATGTGTGCATGCGAATCAATAAACATTCCTACGTGATAATAAGTCTGGCAAGTCCGGCGAGTCTAGCGAGCCGGTATTTTGCCTTTGAGTTTTTTTTGGTGGTTGACTTTATACTATGGTACAGGGTGCAAACTGTGAAGGAGGTTGAGAGATGAGAATCTCACAGGTAGCAACACAGGCAGCCGTAAACATTCAAACCGTGCGTTTGTATGAACGGCTCGGTCTATTGAAAGCGCCGCCAAGGACGCCATCCGGCTATCGCAATTATTCGCAAGCGGCGGTCGAGATGATTCGCTTTATCAAAGACGCGCAGGAACTTGGATTTACCTTGCGGGAGATTAAACAATTGATTGCCTTGCGCGACCCCGCGCGGTTTACAACTGCCGAAGCCGCCGAAATCACCCGCGTTAAAATTCGCGAAATCGAAAACAAAATTGCGCGGCTCACACAGATGCGCGACGCGCTTGTCCTAAGCGCCGCCAATTGTCATTGCGATGACCATGCCGAAGCCTGTGTGCTCGTCAAACTAAAAATCACAAAGTGAGGGATTATGAAAATCATGATGATGGCACTCTTTATAGTCGCAACGGTAGCGACGCTCTTAGCCAATGTGTCTTCACAACGACGCGAAGAGAAAAACCAAACGAATCAAACCGAAGCCGGCTTTTATTGCCGACTCGATGCGCTGACGCCTGCTGAACGCGAGCGTCATCTGTCGCTCTGGAAAAGTTTGCAGGCAGCAAAACAAGCGGTGCGCGAACTCGACAACGGGTACGCGATAGGTTTTCCCGGCGACAGTAAAACCTTGATGGCGGTTGCCGAATTTATTTCCCGCGAGCGGCGTTGTTGTCCGTTTTTCACTTTTGAGATTGAAGCGGCAGGCGAAGATAAGCCGCTGTGGTTGCGGCTCACGGGCAATAAAGGGGTGAAAGAATTTATCAAAACCGAAATCGGCATTCAGTGAATCAACGTTTCACTAAATGAATAAAAGGCGATGCAATCTTTATAAAAATAATCGCCGAATCAAGTGTCTGTTCGGCGATTATTTTTTATCTTTCTCTATGAACCGAAACTCATATTGAAGCCGCCGCCACCGCCGCCTTGTGACGGGAAGAAGGGTTTCAAAATGCCTGCGAGCGCCGCCAGGTTCCGCGTTTGAATCAAGATTTCGCCGGGTCCCATAAATTCCGCGACGATGCCTTCGCCGCTCACCAGGCTTCGGAAAAATCCCGCCGCCGCTTTTCTCAGTTGATATTGCGTTGTGCCTTCCCAGGCGACCAGATGTCCGGTGTCAACGACGTAACGTTCGCCGGGCGCAAGCCGTTTGCGATGAATCGCGCCGTATGAAGAGACCAGCAAAAGTCCCGTTCCATAGACCTGCAAAACAAACAACCCTTCGCCGCCGAAAAACGATTTTGCGCCGCCCCATTTGGTGTCGACGGTCAAACTGGCATCGCCAGCCATGTAAGAACTCGACTGCACATAAAACGCCTGATTGTTGAGTTCCAGCGCCGCGATGTCGCCGGGTGCGCCCGGTGCAAACGCCACTTCGCCGGGGCCGCCTCTTGCGGTGAAGGTTGAAACGAATGCCGATTCACCGCCGACCATGCGTTTTAATGCGCCCATCATTCCGCCTTTCATCTGCGATTGCAATTCGACATTGGCGGACATGGAAACCATCGCGCCCGCTTCGGCGAGGATGGATTGTTCGGCTTGGAGTTGTACGACCGCAAGCGAAAACGCCGGTTGATGCAATATCTCGTAACTGTAACCGCGTCCGCTGCCGCGACCATCGGCGTCAATGTGAATGCCGTGAGCGCTTCCTTGCTGACTGCCTTGTTGTCCGTAACCCTGTTGCTGATACTGTTGTTGCTGCTGTTGATAAGCCGCCGGGTCATATCCTTGTTGCCCGTAACCCTGCTGTCCGCCCTGTTGTCCATAGCCCTGTTGCCCGTAGCCATACTGGTTCGGGTCGTAGCCCTGTTGTCCGCCTTGCGGTGGATAGCCGTATTGACCTTGCTGTTGTTGATAAGCCGCCGGGTCATAAGGCGGTTGCGGATAGCTCGCTTGCGGAGGTTGCTCTGCGGGTGGCGTTGCCGGCGGTTGCGAACCAACCGGCGCAGTCGTTGTCGCCATCGGGTTGCCGCAATTGACGCAGAATTTATAACCATCGGGAACCATTGCGCTGCATTTCGGACAATTCATAATCGGTCTCCTTTGTGAAGTAGAAAGTGCAAGCCAATCATATCAAAAACCCCTGTAAATGCGATGAAAGTTACGCCATTTTTTTACGCGATGAAAAATTATGTTTACCAGATTTACTGACGGAAAATTACCCGCTCACCATTCAAGTTGATATACCGGGCGGTGGTTTTGCGTATCAACCTCTGAACCTTGTCCACACCAATCACAGACGCGGGGCGATGACTTCAAAGGCTTCGGCAGAAGTGCGCACCGCAACGATTTCAAACTCGGCGAGGTCTTGCCAATGGCGAATCCATTCATCAAACAAATTCTCGTTATCGGTTTCCATGAGTTGAAAACAGGTATTGAACTTTAGATCAACCCAACTCGCAACATACGCCAAGCCATCCGGTAACATTCGCCCCTGCGTAGTTGCGCGACGATACAGTTCAACCGCCGCACCCGGCTTAAATTTTTCAACAACCATATAAAGCATAGTAATTTGAGAACGCCTCTTTGTTAATTGTCGCTGTTCCTCACAATATAATCGTCTGGAGAGTTCAGGGATTCTCTTTGATGTTAGTTTTGTACTTGCTCTCTCATAGACTTTACTTCTAATTGAGCCGTTTATTTGCTTATCAATCGTCACATCAAACTGATGGGGTCGACTTCGACGGAAAAGCAGCGCGGGTTGTGACCGGCATTTATCACCCGATGCATGGCGAAATCCAAAGCTTCGCGGGCGCGTTTGCGGCTGCGGGCTTTGATTAAAATCTGAAAGCGGTGGTCGCCTTTGATGCGGGCAATCGGCGCGGGCGCGGGACCTAAAATTCTCAGGCTTCCGTCTTTTGCGACTTCGCGCAACTCCCGCGATAAATCCATCGCCGCCGCGTTGGCGCGCTCAAAATCCTTATCGCGCACGTTGATATTTATGAGCGCCATAAACGGCGGGTAGTGCATCGACCGGCGAAAACTGATTTCGCGCAAATAAAACTCTTCGTAATCCTGCGCCTTGGCGCATTGCAGGGCGTAATTTTCGGGATGGTAAGTTTGAATAATCACGCGACCCGGAAGGCTTCCGCGACCGGCGCGACCTGCCACCTGGGTGAGCAATTGAAACGTCCGTTCCGCCGAACGAAAATCCGGCAAGGACAAACCGACATCAACCGAAATCACCCCAACCAAAGTCACATTATGAAAGTCATGACCTTTGGCGAGTATCTGCGTGCCGACCAGCAGATCAATCGCCCCCGAAGAAAATTCCATGAGCAGATGTTCGAGGCTGCCGCGTTTGCGCGTGGTGTCGCGGTCTACGCGCGCGATGCTCATTTCAGGAAACATCTCTTTCAATTTGGCTTCGATTTGCTCTGTGCCTTCGCCGACATATTGAATGTATTGCCCGTCGCAATGCGGACAGGTTTTCGGCGCCGGTCGCATATAATTGCAATAATGACAAATCAAACTGGTGTTGTAGCGATGATAGGTGAGCGTCACATCACAGTTGATACATTTCAAGGCTTCGCCACAAGTGCGGCACAACGCAAACGATGAATAGCCGCGACGATTGAGCAAAATAATCGCCTGCTCTTTGCGTTCAAAGGTTTCACTAATCGCCTGTTTGAGTTCATCGGAAAAGGTCTGCTGCTTGCCGTATTTTTTAAATACCTCGCGCATATCGACGGTCTGCACATCGGCAAGCGGACGATTGCCATAGCGCGTCTGCAAGCGAATGTAGGTGTATTTGCCGATGTGCGCGTTATGAAACGATTCAAGCGAAGGGGTTGCCGAACCAATGACCACGACAGCCTGGTTATGCACAGCGCGCATTATCGCGGTGTCGCGCCCGTGATAGCGCGGCGATTCGTCCTGTTTGTAAGTGGTTTCGTGTTCTTCGTCGATGATGATGACGCCCAGGTTTTCAATCGGCGCAAAGACCGCCGAGCGCGTGCCGATGACGACGCGGGCTTCGCCTTCTTTAATGCGCCGCCATTCATCCATGCGTTCGCCATCAGACAAACTCGAATGCAAAATGGCAACCGCATCGCCAAAATGCGCGCGCAGTCTTCGTGAAAACATCGGCGTCAATGCAATCTCAGGAATCAGCATCAATGCCCCGAGTCCTTGACGAGTGGCTTCAAGCATAGCGCGAATGTAGATTTCGGTTTTGCCGCTGCCGGTGACGCCGTGCAAAAGAAAAGTTCCATACTGGCGCGCGTGAATCTGTTTGAGAATCTTATCAAGCGCCTCTTGCTGTTCATCGTTAAGCGTGACGAGCGAGAGTTGTTGACTTTTAATATGGGCGAGCGGGTCGCGGCGCACTTCGCGGGCAAAGACCTCGACGATGCCGCGTTTTTCCAATGTGCGAACAACTGATGAAGAAACCTGTGCCTGTTCCAAGAGTTCACTGAGGGCAATCGCTTCGTCGGTCTCTTCAAGCAAAGCGATGACCCGTTGTTGTTGTTCGGTTATCGGCTTCGCCGTCGAGTCTGGAGTCTGGAGTCTGGAGTCTGGAGTCCGCTTGCGACCTTTTTTCGCTGAGTCGTCGTTTGATTTTGGCGTCGTCGGTTCACTTGAAACCGGTGCATCATTCGTCTGATGACCATTGCCATTGATTAAATCAGTAGGTGCTGAATCCTGAATCCTGAATCCTGAATCCTCAAACTGCCGACTGCCTGCTGCCTGCTGCCTGCTCTCTTCCGACACCGGACACCGGACTCCAGACTCCAGACTTTTTAATCGTACCGCATTCTGCATTTTCGGTTTCAGTCTGGACTCGCCGGCGCGTTGCGTAATGCTTACGAGTCCCGCGTGACGCAGCGTGCGAACCAGGGAGGCGACCTGGGTTTTCGGCAGTTGACGTTCGAGTTCTTTGACATTCAAGGTGCCGAGATTGAATAGGAGTTCAAGGGCTTGATGTTTGGTTGAAGACCACGCGAAGCCGCCGGAAAAATTGGCGAGTTCGCTGCGTCCGGCATCGGTGATGGTGAGCATCTGTTCGGTAGCAACCGCTGCGCCAGCGGGCAGTGCAGCGCGAATGCATTCGCCCCACGCGGCATAGTAATAATCGCTCATCCAACGGGTGAGCGCGAGCATCTCGCGTTCGATAACCGGGGTTTCGTCAATCAACTCTTCGACATCGCGAATTTCCATTGTGGGATATTCGCCTTCGAGATTTTCGGGCAAAGCGACGATGAATCCGGTGAGTAATTTTTTATTGAAGGGAACCACGACGCGACAGCCGATTTGGGCGCGCCGCGCCATATCACCGGGCAGGCGATAGGTAAAGGTTTGACGAATGAAAACCGGGACAGCGACTTCTGCAAACATCGCCGTGCATTGTACACGATGCCTTGCAAGGTGACGAGTGACACACATTGACGATTCATTTCATCAAGTGAGTTGTTTCTCGTTAAGTAAAATCCGCGACGATTAAAGGCGAAATTTTAACTTGGGATTCGGCAGATTGGGCGGATTTTCTTGAATCCGTTTTATCCGTTTCATCCGCCTCATCCGAGAATAATTTTTACCATCCAATGACGGACATTTAACTTTTACGGAGAAATCTTCAAGGCGGAAAGGCAAAGGGTTGCGGGCAGAAAACCGTTTTGCATTTTACCGCCAAATCGGTAAACCTATTTATTGATTGAAAGAATTATTTAAAGAGGTAGGGCAATGAAAGCGAAATGGAATGGTGTAACGTTAGCCGAAAGCGATGACACGGTGGTGGTCGAAGGCAATCATTATTTTCCTGCTGAATCCATCAATAAAGAATATTTCCAACCGAGCAACACGCACAGCACCTGTCCCTGGAAAGGCGAAGCGAGTTATTACAATGTCGTGGTGAACGGCGAAGTCAACAAAGATGCCGCGTGGTATTACCCGCAACCGAAAGACGCCGCCGCTGAAATCAAAGACCACGTGGCATTCTGGCGCGGCGTAGTTGTCGAATAAAAGAGAAATCCAAACAGGAAGCGTACACAACAAGGAAATACCGAACAGACGGAAAAAAAATCTTTAGCTGCTGCCGTTTGTTTAGTTATTTCCGTTTGTTCCGAATTCTCTTTTTGCTTTGATGAAAGGCAATTCGGGGCGTCGTGATAATCGTGATGTCAAAATCTGCCGTCACAACAACGAACGAATCCAGCCGCCATCGACGGCAATCGACGAGCCGGTGATATAACTGGCGCGTTCGGATACCAAGAAGGCAGCAAGCGCGGCGAACTCGCGTGGTTCGCCAATCCGCTTCATCGGGATTTCGGCTTCCCAACGGGCATAAACTTCTTCGGGCGTGACCCCATCTTTTGCAGCAACCGCCTGAGCGAGTTGTTCGACGCGCTCGGTTCGCGTATAGCCGGGCAGGATGTTATTCACGGTGATGCCGAAGGTCGCGACTTCATTCGCCAGGGTTCGCGCAAAGCCTGTAACGGCGGCGCGCAAACTGTTCGACAACATCAAATTTGCCACCGGTTGTTTGACGGCAATCGACGTGATGTTCAGGATGCGCCCCCAGCCACGGGCTTTCATTTGTGGCAAGGTGAGCCGGGTTAAATCCAACACGCTGGTGAGTAATAATCGCGTCGCGTCTTCCCACATCTGCGGCGAAAGTGTTTCAAACTGACCCGCAGGCGGACCGCCAACATTGGTGACCAAAATATCAATCCGGTTGAAGCGTTCAAGCCCAAGACTGACAACGCGCTCAACTTCTGTCGTTATGGAGAGGTCTGCGGCGATACCAATAACTTGCACATTAGTTTTTCGCTCAATCGCTTCGCAGGTTTCCTCAAGCAATTTTTCGCCGCGCGCGCATAAAATGAGCGATGCGCCTTCCTGCGCGAGTTCTTCGGCAACCGCGCGTCCGAGTCCGCGACTGGCGGCGGCAACTAACGCGACTTTGTTTGTGAGTCCCAAATCCATCGTTTATTTCTGCCTCAGATAATCATCGGTTTTATCGAGCCAATCCTGACGCGGCGGACAGAAAATATCTACATCGAGGGTATCTTCCAATGCTTCGGCTCGATGCGGCAGATGCGAAGGAATAGTAAGCACTTCACCGGCGCGCACATCAATCACCTCTTCGCCATTTTCGCCGAACCAGAATCTGAGTGCGCCTTTGAGGATATAAGTAATCTGTTCGTTTTCATGTGAATGTTTGGGAACGATGCTGCCTTTATCGAGGTAAACGTGGGCGAGCATCATGCGCTCGCTGCAAATCAAACGGCGCGACAGGGTTTCGGTTAATGGCTCTTTTGGCAGGTCTTCCCATCTGTACCAGGTGGCTTTTTTCTCTTGCATAGTTGCTCCTTCGTGGCAGTTTTTTCGGGCTTGCATCATAGCAAAATGCGCAAGGCAAGACGAACTATAACATTCGATATAATGCGCGCTTGAACTTTGGTTTAATGACAGACTGTAGCGATTCAGATATGCTGCCACGCGAGTTGAGTGGGCGAATTTCCAGCTTCAAACTTTTATCTCCATAATTACAAGCGAAATCGTTTTATAAAACCGATTTTATATTCGCCCGCTGTAAACCTCTCGAATGAGATTTGCGCGGGCATTTTTATTATAGAAATCCTTCACGCTGTAACCCCTGAGTTGAGTTGTTTCATTCAGGACGAATTGCTGAAATTGAATAAGCATAAGGTCTATTGGTAAAGAGCCGAATTTGTGACCCAGACGCCGGAATTTCTAAACAGGAGAAAGTTCACATGAAAAAAGTACAAGCGGCGATTGTCCGTTTGCTGTTTATCTGTTTGCTTGCCGCCACCACCTTCGCACAACAAGCCGCAACCGCTACGCTCAGCGGTCGCGTCCTTGACCCGCAAGGCGCGGTCATCGTTGACGCGCAAATTACCGCTACCCAAAAAGCCACAGGCTTGAAGCGCGAAACGAAAACCAATGACGAAGGACTTTTCACCATCAGCAATGTGCCGCCGGGCGATTACGAAGTAACCATTCAATCGCCAAATTTTCGGACAAAAACGTATGAGGCGGTGATGGTTCAAGTCGGACAAAGTGTTTCGCTGGATACCACACTTGCGGTCGGAGAAGTTGTTGCTGACCCTTTAACCTTGATTGCTTCCCCAGTCATTGAAATTGATAGAACTACATCTGTCGTTGATGGCGTCATCGGTAAACGGGTGATTGAAAATCTGCCGCTCAATGGTCGTAACTTTCTCGAACTGGCATTGCTGATTCCCGGCAATTCGCCCGCGCCCAATTTCGACCCGACGAAAACCAACACGGTGTCGATTTCATCGGCAGGGCAACTCGGTCGCGGCGGCAACGTCACGGTTGATGGCGCGGACAACAATGATGATGTGGTCGGCGGCACGCTCATCAACATCTCGCAGGAAGCCGTGCAGGAATTTCAAATCGCCACCAATCGCTTTTCAGCGGAACTCGGTCGTTCGGGTTCATCCATCATCAACATCGTGACCAAAGGCGGGGAGAACGATTTTCATGGCTCGGCATCATTCTTCTTTCGTGACCGCAATCTGCAAGGTTTGCCCGCGACTTTTGACCGCAGCAACCCCGACCCGCCGTTTGACCGCGAACAATTCGCAGCGGCAGCGGGCGGCGCAATCATTAAAGATAAACTTTTCTGGTTCGGCGCTTATGAATATCGCAATCAGGACGGCGCGGTACTGGTCGGCGAACGCGACACCGCAACCCGCACCATCAGGCGCAATTTTGCAGACGCGCCGCTCAATGATTTGCTGGCAACCGCGCGCGGCGACTGGGCAGTTTCCAACAGTGACCGATTGGGCTTTCGTTATTCACTCGAACGCGCCGAAGACACCACCGCGAGCACCTTGATTCGCGCCATCGGCAGCGCCTCGCAAAGACAGGCAAGCAGCAATCATTATCAATCGTTCGTGACCAGTTGGGAGAAAATTATTTCGCCGCCGCTTTTAAATAATTTCCGGTTCAGCAATACCAATTTCATCAACAAGACTCTGCCGGTCGCCGTCAGCCCGCAATTTACTTTTCCGAGTTTGCAGGACGGTTCATCGTTTCGTGTGCCCCAACAAACCCGCATGAATCGTTTGCAATTTGCCGATACTTTTTCCATTGTCAAAGGCGCGCACACCTTGCATATCGGCGGCGAATTTCAACGCATTGATGCGGATTTCGACCTCGGCGTTTTTCAACAGGGGCGCATCGAATTTGTTCAGGATTTCCCCGATTTCGACCACAACGGCGATGGGCGTGTGGATGATAACGATTTGCTCTTTGCGGTGACGCTGCGCAGCGCAACGCCCGAGCGCGCGTTGGTGCTTCCCGAAAGCGATAACAACTATTTCGCGGCATTCGTGCAGGACAACTGGCACATCCATCCGCAATTCACCTTGAATCTCGGCTTGCGTTATGAACTCGACACCGATGTGAAAAACGTCAGCCGCGTGGATGAACTCAATCCCCTCATACTTCCGTTTTTAAGCGGCAAGCGTGAACGCGACAAAAATAATTTTGCGCCGCGTGTTGGTTTTAATTGGTCAACCAGGGATGGACGCACCAGCATTCACGGCGGCTATGGCATCTATTACGACCGCGTGACCATTGAGATTCAATCGCTTGAACGCGGGCTTGACGGGCGCGCGCTCGCCATTGAAGTTCGCGCCGGCAATGTCTTTTTCATCGACCCCAACACCGGGCGTTTTCCGCCCATCGCGCCCAATATTCAAAACCCGTTTACCGGATTTATTCTGCCGGGCGCAGGCGCAGGCGGCATTAACATTATCGATAACCGCTTGCAAAACCCGATGGTGCAACAGAGCAACATCGGCATTGAGCGCCAGTTGGGCAGCGATTTCGCGGTGCGCGCCGATTACCTGCATAACTTTGGCACACACTTCATCATCGGTCGCGCCATCGGTACGGTTTTCAATCCCGTGGTTGGCGGTCCCGATAGAGTGGTCAATCTCGAATCAAGCGTTAAAACAAAATACGACGGCTTGCTGCTCAGTTTTGAAAAAGGCTTTTCGCATCATTATCAATTCCGCGCTTCTTACACTTTGTCGAAAGCCTTCAATTACGCCAATGACGATCAGATTCCCTTCGCCAATGGCCCGCTCTATCCGCAGAATTTAGGATTGGAATATGCGCCGACGCCCAATGACCAGCGCCATCGCTTCACCTTTTCGGGCGTGTTCGGATTGCCTTTAGGATTGCAGCTTTCACCGATTTGGACGGTGGCTTCGGGCGTGCCGATGGATATTCTGTTGCCCGATGGCAGCTCGCGCCTTCCGCTTCTGCAACGCAATGCCGGAGGTCGTCTGTTTCACACGGGCAGAGAGTTGAATGATTTCATCGCCCAAGTGAATGCAGGCGGGGGCGTCAACGGACAGCCGTTGCCGTTCGTAAGTGACGATGCGCGATTCAACGATAGTTTCAATTCGTTTGACGTGCGACTGACAAAAGCCTTTCGCTTGGGTGAGCGTGTTCGCTTTGAACCGATGATTGAAGTTTTCAATCTGTTCAACGTCACGAATATTTTGGGCGTATCGAATGTCAATTATTCGGGATTTGCGAATACCTTGACGCGCGACAGCGATAATCCCGCAAGTCCCGGATTTTTGCGGTCGTCGAATTTCGGGCGCGCTGTGACCACGGCGGGCGGCGTATTCGGTTCGGGTGGCGCGCGGGCTTTTCAATTGGCAGCGCGATTTTCGTTTTGAAGCTGATTTCAAAGTCAAAAAGTTTTCCTGAAACGAAAATGCTTTTTTGAAATAGCAAAGTTAATCTTCGGATTGGACGGATTGGGCGGA
The DNA here is from genome assembly GCA_040754075.1 of Acidobacteriota bacterium. NCBI lineage: Bacteria > Pseudomonadati > Acidobacteriota > Acidobacteriota bacterium. The sequence goes on along the minus strand of JBFMDH010000017.1, from coordinate 104,365 downwards.
TTAATTTCATTCGCCGGATTCGTTTCATCCCTACAATCCTAAGATAACGATTACTGCACTGGGTTTTCAAAGCATCGTGATTGAAACCAAATCAACACAAGCGGGATTGAAGAGACAACTCAGCCTCGTATCGGCAATGGCTCTGGTTGTCGGCGAAGTCATTGCAGTTGGCATCTTTCTTACGCCTGCGGACATGGCGAAATCTTTGGGGTCGCCGATGTGGATTCTGGTGGTCTGGTTAGTGATGGGCGGCATGGCATTAAGCGGCGCGCTCTGTTACGGCGAACTCGCGGCGCGTTTTCCTGCGGCAGGTGGCGGCTATGTTTACCTGCGCGAAGCTTACGGGACGGGACTTGCGTTTGTTTACGGTTGGAAATGTTTTCTGGTGATGGACCCGGGGCTGAGCGCTGCGCTCGCCAGCGGCATGGCAGGTTATATCGGTTATGTCAGTAACCTCTCTCCTTTTTCTGCAAAACTTGTAGCGATTGCCCTCATCGTGGCTTTTTCGATTGCCAATATTTTCGGATTAAAAGTGAGCGGCTTGCTCATGCGCTGGCTTACCTTTCTCAAACTGGGTTTACTCACTTTCATCATTTTATGGGGCTTCGGCAAACGTCTGGGCGACTGGTCAAACTTCAATCCATTCATCGCGCAACGCGAAGGCTCGACGCCGCTCATTGGCGCGCTTGCAGGCGGCTTGGTCGCGGCGTTCTTTTCATTCGGTGGTTGGTGGGATGTCAGCAAACTTGCGGGCGAAGTGCGCGAACCTGCCCGCGTGTTGCCGCGAGCTTTCGCTTATGGTGTCAGCATCGTCACGCTGGTTTACCTATTGACGAGTGCCGTGTTCATTTATCTGGTGCCGATTGAGCGGGCGACTTCCGGCGAAACCTTTGCGGCGCAGGCGGGAGAGGTTTTATTCGGCAGTGCCGGTGGACAAATTTTTTCAATCATCGTCATTGTTTCGGTTTCAGGCAGTCTGCTTGCGGTGATGATGACTGCGCCGCGCGTCTATTATGCGATGGCGCGTGACGGGCTGTTTTTATCAACGGCGGCGCAACTGCATCCGCGATTTCATACGCCGGTTCGCGCCATCATTTTGCAGGCGGCGCTTGCATCGCTACTTGTAGCACTCGGCTCGTTCAATCAAATCGTCGCCTATTTTGTTTTTGTGACCGTCGGGTTTATTTTGTTGACCGTCGCAGCGGTGTTTAAATTGCGAAAGACGCCTCAAAAAGAAAAGACCTTTCAAACGCCGCTCTACCCGTTGACGCCGATTGTTTTTCTCGCGCTCGGCGCTATCCTGCTGGTTTTACTTGCTGCCAATAATCCGGTGCAGGCGCTTGCAGGCGTAGCGGTGGTGGCGCTTGGCGCGCCCGTCTATTTCCTGTTCTTTCGCAAAAATGTATCTACGATGGTGAGTCTAAAAGAGGAGGAAAATTAATGACCTGGATTAAGACTATTCCGCTTTCCGAAGCCGATGAAACGTTGCGTCAGGCAATGACAGGGCAACGCCATCTCTATCCGGTTGAGTATGAAACACCGGTGCATCCGACGCTTGACGGCGAGACCGCAGGCATCGTCGCTTCGCACACCTTGATACCCGAAGCCCTCTTTCATGCCTTTTCAACTTTTGGCGCGTTGATGTCGCCAAACCTGCCGCTTGTGCGCCGCCAGCATGAAATGATTGCCACTATGGTTTCGGTGACCAATCGTTGTTTTTACTGAATCGAGTCCCACGCAGAGTTTCTGCGTCGCGTGACGTTGGATGAAGATTTGGTTGAAGCGTTACGCAAGGATTACCGGACAGCGCCGATTACTGATGCCGAACGGGTGATGGTTGAATATGTGGTGCAACTCACGAAAGACGCCACTAAAATCGGTAAACAGCATCACCGGCAATTGCGTGAAGTCGGGTTCGACGACACGGCAATTTTGCAAATCACCTTGATTGCCTCATGGTTTAATTACATCAACCGGGTTGCTGATGCCTTGGGCGTTGGTCGTGATTGATAACCCTGCAAAATCATTTCAGCAATCGCATAAACCGGCAGAAATTTAAAACACCAGCGTTTGAATCGAATGCGCGGGACTGGAGACTTCTACAGCTTTGCCTTCGACCCAGAGAAAATACGGCGTTTTCTGGTCGCTGCGATTCATCACCACAACCGCGATGCTGCCGTTTGTGTTGCGAAACGCCGTGGCAAGCAAGGCGCTGCGACTCGGCGAACAGGCGATGCGTTTTGCGCCCGGTCGGATGAATTTGGAAAAATGACCGATGTAATAATATGAATTGGTGTAAATCACTTCGCCGGTTTTGGTATTGCCATGAACCGGCGCAAAGCAGAAATTTTTAACGTGATTGGGTCCGCCGGTTTCATCAAGCAAAATATTCCAATCCGTCCAGGCGACTGTGCCGTTATTGAAATCATTAATCATTGAACGTCCGTACAGTTCGCCCAATTTCCAATCGTCCACTTTCTGCAAATCGAATGCTTCTTTACAGCCTTCGGTAAAAATCAGATGTTTATCGGGAAAACTTTCATTCACCAGTTTCACATTGTCGAACATTGCATCGCCGCCGCTCCAAGGTTCGTACCAGTGAAAGCCTATGCCCCAGACATATTTTGCAGCCTCAGCGTCTGCAAGCAGCGTACTAGCTCTTTGATAAATCAAATCGCGGTTATGATCCCAGACGATGATTTTTTTTGCGCCGAGACCGGCTTTGATTAAAGTTGGCGCGAGGTGATTTTTTAAGAAGTCGCGTTCCTCTTCCGCCGTGTAGATACAGGATTCCCAGCGTTGTGTCGCCATCGGCTCGTTTTGAATGGTGAGTCCCCAGATGGGAATGCCCGCTTTTTCATAAGCCTTGATGAACTTCACGTAATAATTCGCCCACGCTTGATAAAATTCCGGTTTTAATTTTCCGCCTTGCAGCATGGAATTGTTCGATTTCATAAATGCCGGTGGACTCCAGGGCGAAGCGTAAGTCGTCAGTTTCCCGCCCGCAGCGGCAATCGCTTTTTTAATAAACGGAATGCGAAATTGTTGGTCGTGATTGACGCTAAAAGATTGCAAGGCTTTATCGCCTTCGCTGACGTAGGTGTAACTGGCGCTCGAAAAATCGCAGCTATGAATGGTGGTTCGCGCCAGCGTATAGCCGATGCCATCTTTGGTATCGAAGTAAGCGTTGACAATTTCCTGTTGTTTAGTTGCGGGCATTTTGGCAAAGGTTTCCGCCGAAGCATCGGTCATCGCCGCGCCGATTCCTAAAAAAGTTTGAAAGGTTTTCGCCGGGTCAATAAAGACACAAACCTGAGTTTCCAGCGGTTGCGCAAGCGACGTGAAAGTCAGGGTGTCGATGGCTTTGATTCGCTCAGCGGTCTTTTCAGCAGTTGAATAGACAGTGACCTTTTTTCCGGCGATGGAGAAAGGTTGCGTCCGTTTAACCGGGGATGATTTTTGTGCTTTAACAGAAGGACTTTCAGATGCCAGTAAACCGGCGGTCGAGGCAGAGGCGAGTAAAAAATTACGACGATTGATTTTCATAAAGTTCAATTTATATCACGATCTGCGCTCGGTCGCTCAGTGAAAGTTGCTGATGATTATCACTTCGCTCGATACCGACCCGCGAAGCATGGCGAGTTTTTTGCCGTCGCGCGAAAGCGCATAGGCGAAGATACGGTCGTTCTTGAAATTGGTGAGTTGTGTTCGCGAGTTGTTTATCAGCGAGGCGCGAAACAGGTTTGAAAACCCTTGAGTGTGATCGACCAAAATTAATGAGCGCGAATCGGTTGACCACTGCCAGTCACTGGGCCTTGGCACAAAGCTTTTGATCGGTTTGCCGCCGTCTATCGGAAAGATGGAGAGGCTGGGTTTCCAACTCTCAAGCCAATACTCGCAAGCGACGGTTTTTCCGTCCGGCGAGACTTTCGCATAATTACAGGTTTGGGGAATAACCTCCTGTACCTCGCCGCCGTCAATCGACACTTTTCCGAGATAGGCAACTTCATTTTTTTTACCTTCAAAAACCACCCACCGGCTGTCAGGTGTGACGCAGGGACGCAGTTCGATGTCGCCGTTGGTGAGTTGAATCGGGTTACTGCCGTCAATGTTGACTCGCCAGATATTGAACCTCCCGGTGCGCTCGCATTGATAAACAATGTAGCGTCCGTCGGGCGTGACGATGGGGTCATAGTTCGCGAAACTGTCCTTGGTGATCTGCTGCAAATGGCTGCCGTCGGCTTCCATCATCCAAATATTACGCCTGCCTCCGGCATTTGAGCCGTAGACGATTTTGCCGTCGGGCGTCCAGGCAATGCCGTAATACAATAGCCCACTCATTTCAGTGAGTCGCTGTAAATTCATCGGCTCCTGTGCCGGGGCAACATAGATATTGGTCTCCTGTCTGCCTTGCACGGTAAGCAGCGAAGCCCCATCAGCCGTGAGGCTGACGCCTTCATACTTATAGAAATCGTTGGTCACTCTCTCGATGTCGCCACTCGGAAAAGCGACCCGAAATATCTGAAACCATTCACCGGCATGGGCTATGGCATTGACCAGCAACTCTTTGCCATCCGGCATCCATCTGAGGGGATTTGGCCATCGCCACTTCGTTGAACCGAGAGGAGACATCGCACCGTCGGCGACATTGATGGAGACGAGCGAGAACTCCTGTATATCGGGGATTGCATCGTTCACCCAACAGACAATCGTCTTCCCGTCGGGCGACCATGCCGGGTCATAAGTGAACCCTTCTGCGCGATTCCGCTCGACAATCACCCGCTCGCCTGTGCCATCGGCATTGGCGATGAGGATTTGCGATTTCTGATTGTCGAAATCTTCTTTCCTGAAGGCGATTTCCCGCCAATCAGGGCTGAACGAGATAAACGAATCAGCGAGAGCAATGATTTTTTCGGAAGCTCCGCCAGCGGTTGGCACTCTGTAAAGGTGAAAAAAACCGCGTTCGATTGCATCCATCTGCCGGTAGAAAATGTGCTGGCTGTCGGGAGCAAAATCCAAACGGGTGAGTTCATCCTTTGACGGTGCGAGAATGGTCAGTGTGCGGTTTTCGGCTACTTGCCACAAGTAAATCGCGTATTGCGCGCCTTCTTGAGAAATATAAGCAACCGATTGACCGTCGGGCGAAATTTTTGCCTCGATAACCGCGCCCACCGTGGTAACCTGCGTCTGTTTCACCGGCATTGAATAGGCGCGCACAGGGGTCGGTTCACCGTTGCTGAAAGAACGCTTGATGAACGAACTTCCAAAACCGATGAGCATCGCGCTCACCAGCAGGCAAATGACCATAAGCGTTTTATGCCGCTTTGTCTGTTCAAGAAAATATGCCGCTCTCGATGCCCGGCGAATGGTGGTGACCGCCGCTTCCTGATTAAAGTTTTCTTTTGCGCGCATAGGGCTGTGAGCATTTGTCCCTTTGAGTAAGGGGTCTTCCATTCGCTGAGCCGGTGATGAACGTTCGAGTTTAATCTGGAAATCGAGTTCGCTTTTGAGGTCGCGCAAATCAATGAGTAATTCGTTAATCGTTTGATAGCGGTCTTGGCGATTTTTGCAAAGCATCTTTTCAACAATGCGTTCCAATTCACGCGGCACCTCGGGAAGCAATGAAGCGAGCGGTGTCGGTTGGTTTTGCAAAATTGCCGCAATCACTTCGCTTGCCGTTTCGCCCGCAAACGGTGTTTTGCCCGCGAGCATTTCGTAAAGCACGATGCCGAGACTAAAAATGTCAGTGCGCGCATCAACTGCCAAGCCCTGCGCCTGTTCGGGCGACATATAGTTGGGTGTTCCCATCATCGCGCTCGGATTGATTTTCGAGTTGAGCGGCTCGTGTTGGTCTAAGTGTGTCGGGCTTATATCCTGGCTTGCTTCTGTCAGTTTCGCTAAACCGAAGTCGAGCACTTTAACCAGTCCGTCGCGGCGGAGCATGAGGTTTTCAGGTTTGATGTCGCGATGAACGATGCCGCCTGCATGCGCCGCGTCGAGCGCCGAAGCGATTTGTGCAGCAATTTCCAAAGCTTCAGTAAATACCATCGTTGCGCTTCGCAATTTTTCGCGCAAGGTGATGCCGTTTACGAGTTCCGAGGCGATAAAGCGCAAGCCTTTGTCGTTGCCGATTTCGTAAATCGTCAAAATGTTCGGGTGATTGAGTGCCGACGCGGCGCGCGCTTCACGAACAAAACGGCGCAAGCGTTCTTCGCTGTTGAGAAATTCTGTGGGTAAAAATTTGAGCGCGGCTTTGCGTTGCAGTTCACCGTCTTCCGCGAGGTAGACTTCGCCCATTCCACCTTTGCCGAGAAGCGAGAGGATGTGATAACGCCCGATGGTGTTGCCGATGATTTGCGCGCTTTGCGGCGTGGCAAGCAGTTCCGCAGCCAGGGATTCCGGCGGCGTATCAATCACGCTTGCGAAGCTCTCGTCAAACGATAAAAGCGATTCAACTTCGCGGCGCAACCCTTCATCACCGCCGCAACTTTCCCGAAGAAAGCTCTCGCGTTCTGCTGGAGGGAGCGCAATCACGGCATTAAAGATTGCTTCGACTTGTTTAAATCGTTCGAGATTCATTGAGCATGTTTTGGTACGGCGGTGATGCTTTTACTGCTTGGATAATTCGCGCAAAAGCCAGGTGCGGGCAAATCGCCAGTCGTGTTTTACGGTGTCGGAAGATATTTTCAAGATGGTGGCAATTTCTTCGTGGGTCAACCCGCCGAAATATTTGAGTTCGACGACTCTGCCTTTGCGTTCATCGAGAACCGCCAGCTTTTCCAGCGCATCATTGAGCGCCACGACTTCATCGGCTCTGTCAAATGAAGCGAGCGCGGTTTCGTCGAGGGTGACTTTTTCAACCGCGCCGCCACGTTTTTGGCTCTGACGCGAGCGCGCGTAATCAACCAGAATGTGGCGCATGGCTTGTGCCGCGACGCCGTAAAAATGGGCGCGGTTTTGCCAGTCTTTATCTGCGCCGCTTGCGAGCTTCAAATAAGCTTCGTGAATCAAGTCCGTAGTTTGCAGGGTATGACCGGACGGTTGATTGCGCATATAACGACGCGCCATACGCCGCAGTTCGTCATAGACCAGCGGCATCAATTGTTCGAGCGCCAGTTGATTCCCCTGTCCCCACTCAACCAGCCACTCGGTGATCTGATTTGCCGATATGTTCGTCATTACTGTTGTTTTGAAATGGATGAATTGCGCGCTGATTATAAGGCAGATTCCGAAATTTTAAAAAAAGATTTTCTCTCATTCCCCTTTTTGCCGCGCTTTTCCGTTTATCCCAATATAAAGACGCTGTGAGAACTGTCTGAAGTAACAACCTGGTCAAAGGAGAACCGGGAAAATTTTTTCTAATGCCCGAACACCTTCAGGCTGGAATTTCCTCTTAGTGGGTCTGCTGTGACCGGTTGCAACAGCGCTGCCAATGCATCAACACTCGAAAGGAAACCCGCGATGACTAACACTGCAAATACTTTTAACGAATATGAAGCGATTGCCAACACCATTCAGCAATACATCAACGGCGGCAAATCAGGCAGGGGCGATGAGATGAAACCGGCTTTCCATAGTGACGCGACCATCTTCGGTTATATCGGCACTGATTTATTCGCAGGAGCCATTCAAGGGCTATTTGATTGGAATGACCAGAACGGTCCGGCAACCGAACTTCAAGGACGGATTGTGAGCATCGACCTGTTCGGCACAGTGGCGACGGCGCGGCTGGAACTCGATAACTGGACCGGTCATCGCTTCACGGACATGTTCACGCTGCTTAAAGTTGATGGCGAATGGAAAATCATCAGCAAGGTTTTCCATTTACACGATTGAGAAGATAGGCAGCTTATCCGCGCGCAAGCCTTCTCTGCCGTGTTAGCTTTCAATGGCAATGCAAATTTCGAGTCCGCCGGTTCCGGTCATCCCATTGATTTGCGCCTTTTTCGTCATCGTATCATTTTCCACTGGGCATGACTCAGTTCATAACCTCCTTGAAATTTTTTCTAAAGTTCAGGATAGTACGCGGTGAATCAGCCAATCTTCTCAAAACGGAGGCAGCGAAATTTCCTATGAAGCGATTTCTCTTGCTCGCATTTGTCGCGCTTGCTCTGCAAGCCTGCAATAATCCGCCCAACAGCAATCAACCGGCAGCAACCCAACCGGCAACTAATGCTTATCTGAATTATACGGGTCGTGATGATGTGCTAAGCGGCGGCGTTAAACTCATTCCCATCACCACCCCCAAAGGCACTTTCCGGGTATGGACGAAACGCATTGGCAATAACCCGAAAATCAAAGTGCTGCTCTTGCACGGCGGACCGGGCGCGACGCACGAATATCTGGAAGCTTTCGATAGTTTCTTTCCGGCGGCAGGCATTGAGTATTACTACTATGACCAGCTTGGTTCTTACTACAGCGACCAGCCGAAAGAGCCGGAACTCTGGGATTTGCCGCGTTTTGTCGAAGAGGTCGAGCAAGTGCGTCAGGCGCTTAAACTCGATAAAAGCAATTTCTATTTGTTGGGGCATTCGTGGGGCGGCGTCCTGGCTATGGAATATGCCTTGAAGTATCAACAGCATCTCAAAGGATTGGTTATTTCAAATATGATGGCAAGCGGCACAGCTTATAATGAGTATGCCGAAAAGGTCTTGATGCCGGCGATGGATCAAAAAGTGCTCGCGGAGATTAAACAGATTGAAGCCAAGAAAGATTATGAGAATCCGCGTTATATGGAGCTTTTAATTCCGAACCACTATGTGCAGCACATACTGCGTCTGCCCGCTGACCAGTGGCCTGACCCGGTTAATCGGGCTTTCAAACACTTGAATCCGGCGGTCTACATTCCCATGCAGGGACCAAGCGAACTGGGGCTGAGTGGCAAATTGCTCACCTGGGAACGCACCAATGATTTGCCGAATATCGCGGTGCCGACGCTGGTGATTGGCGCGAAATATGACACGATGGACCCCGCGCATATGGAGATGATGGCAAAGAAGGTGCAGAAGGGGCGTTATCTGTTTTGCCCGAATGGCAGCCATATGGCGCTTTATGATGACCAGAAAATTTATGTCGAAGGTGTCATTCAATTCATTGTCGATGTCGATGCCGGACGGTTTTAAAAGGCTTCCTGAGCGTGTGCATAATGCAAAAACAAAAAAGGCAAGTTACCGGACTTGCCTTTTTAATGATTTGATTGATAGCGGCGAGTGGACTTGAACCACTGACCTTGGGGTTATGAATCCCACGCTCTAACCACCTGAGCTACGCCGCCTTTTAAATTTGCACTGCTGCTTCAAATAGTTCCTTGTGAAAGGCTGTCGATTAGACCTCCGCAAGAACGCTTGATTGTACATCAAGCAACACGGCGGCTTCAACTGCTGATTGTTTTACCAACGTTGCAGAAATTCCAGATAAAGGAATCGTGCCTGGGGATGATTGCCGCCTTGCGGATAGATGGCGCTTTCGACTCCGCCGCCGCGCACGCCGCCGACATAAAACGTCAAGGCGCTTCTCGCGGTGAGCGCGACATCCATACTGAAATCAAAAAGCGTTCCCATGCCTTTTGTGCCGCCGCTTGGTCGTCCGACATAACCGAAGGTCGATTTTTGAAAAGCGCCGCCGCCGACATACCATAAATCTCTGCGGTTGCTCAGGCGCAAATAGCGAACATCTGTGCGCAGCGCAACGCGCGCATGCGGTTTGAGGCGGAGTTGCGCAAACACATCCTGGTTATTCATCAGATTGTAAAACGGAATTCGCGCATAGATGCGCGGCGTCGGCAGCATCTGGAAAAATGTCGTGTGGCGATTGTCTGTAGGATTGCCATCACCTGTGCTTCTGAAATATCCGACGCGCACCCAGGGTTTCCACGCTGCCGCAAATTGATAACCGCCTTCGGCGGCGATGGCTCCCGCACGATGACTGAGATTTCCCCAATCACCAAATTGTCCGACACCCCATAAGAGTAAATCACAGGTGCCGCTACCCAGTTTGCTGGCATTCAAATAATGACCGCCCAAAGTGGTGAGGCGTATATCTTCGCTATCGACCTGACGCGCCGCCAGTGTGCGGTTATCGGTTTTTAACACGGCGCGACCATCATGATAATGCACAGCAAAAAATCGCGCCTCCTGATGGGATTGTTTACCGCTAAACAATCGGGTAAACGCGCCGTAGTAAAAATCAATGTTCAGTTCTTTATTGCCATTCAGTTGAAAGACGCCCTCGGTTGGTCGCGCTGCAACAAAGGTGAAATTCGATAACCTGGTATTGCGAACATAATGCGCGCCGTCAAAACTTCGTTGAATGTGCGAAAAAGCGAATGTGCCGATCAACCGGTGAGCGATATGGTCGCGCTTCAAGGTCGCAAGCGTCGCATCGGCAGGCGTGGTCTCTGCGCCATCGACAAATTCAAAGCGCCCGATGCGCAAACTGCTTGGTTTGTCGCCGCCTAAACCTTTGAAGCGCACGAATGCCTGTTTCAAAATGGCGCTCGCGTCCTGCCGACCGCTTGCGGCAAAGTACGACGCGCCAAGTCCGAGTTGCCCCTGCGGCGCGGGCGCGATGGCGCTTTCGGGCAGGTTCATCAACACCGGAAACGCGCCTTCTACCTGCCAGTCGAATTTTTCTTTCTGCTGTCCAAGCGATAGTCGCAACAACAGTGCGCCAAAAGTGTAATCGTTATCGGCAGCCGAGGTTTCAAACCAATCCCAGTTTTCAAGCCTCAGGCGCACGCTTCCTGAAAAGGTCACGTCGCCGATTTTTATCGGCTTGGGCGCGATGGGTGTTGCAGGCTTTGCGGTCGCGGTTGCTGGCGTTTGAGGATTTTGTTGCGCTGTACTTTTGCCGGAATCATCTTGTTGCGCAAATGCGCTGATTGCCGAAAAACTTAAAAATCCGAATAAAATTGCGATAAAAAAACTTTCACGCGATAGGAATTCGTTGATTGATTTAGTTGCCATATGACTTACTCCAAGAAAGATTAGCAATGGAGGAGTTGATTCATTTTAACCTCGCCTGTCGGTTACGAAAAATCATTTTGTCAATTGCACGAAGGGGCGCGACGTGTGCTGGTGAATCCATCGCCTTGAGTTGTAAACCGGTTGCCGTGACACGGGCAGAAAATGCGATTCTGCTCTTTTTCATAGCGCGTCAAACAGCCTGGATGCGTGCAGGTCGCGGTCATCGCCACGAAGCCTTGCGCGTCGTGAAAGAGATAAATTTTTTGTTCGCGAAGCGATACCAACGTGCCGACGGGAATCTCTTCGGGGTTGCCGAATTTAAATCGCGTCTCGTCTTCAAACAGCACTTCAGCCCACAGGTAACGAACTGTCGTGATCGCGGTTCCAAATCCAGCCAACCCCATTGCGCTCAACCCTGTAGCATTCAAAAAAGCTCTGCGACGGTATTCCGGGACATCAATCGGCATCTTTAAATCATCAACCAGTGGCATCTCTATTTTCTCGGTTTACAAAATTTTTTCTACGAGGGACAGGAGCGGCGCTTCGGGTTTGCGATAAAACGCCTGCATCGAAATCACCCCTGTCGGACAACGTCGCGCGCAAAGTCCGCAACGGATGCAGGCAGTTTCATCTTTAATCAGCGCCGCGCCATTGGCGCTTTGAAACACTTCCGCAACCTCGCCATTCGGAAGCATTGCCAGCGCTTCTTTGGAAGTTGTCGCGAGGCGCGTGAGGGCAACCAAATCGATGCATTCTTCGGGGCAGACATCCACGCAACCGCCACATTGAATGCATTCGCTGCCCTGCACGCGCGACGAATCAAAAATCGTATTCACCCAGCAATGCAAACAACGGCTGCCTTCGGCTTGCGCTTCCTGTTCAGTCAAACACAACTCCACTTCTTCACGCGCCTGACGGCGTTCGATGGGAAGCACCGGAACCTGGCGTCTGGGAATAATTTCATAATCGCCACGCGCAAAAGGATGGTTGTAACCAGAGGTCGGAAAGACGCGCACGGTATACGATTCCATTTCATCCATGCGCCCGGTTAAATAGGTGTCAATGGATTTCGCGGCGCGTTTGCCATCGGCGACCGCAGAGATGACGATGCGCGGTCCAAAGGCGACATCGCCGCCCGCGTAAATTCCTGCAACCGAGGTCGCCAGAGTTTTCGGGTCAACCATGACAGTTTGCTGCGGCGTAGTTTTAAGTCCATGCCCATCGCCCAGGAAACTCAAATCGGCGATTTGCCCAACCGCTAAAATCACGGTGTCGCAGGGAATCTGTTTTTGCGAATCGGCAATGAATTCAGGCGAAAACCTGTCGTGTTCGTCAAACACGCGCGCCACATCAATGGTTTCTAAAGCGGCGACTCTACCATTACCGAGAATCGCTTTCGGGCCACGCCGATGAATGATGCGTATGCCTTCACGTGAGCCTTCTTCGATCTCTTCAGTGTCGGCGGGCATTTCATCGCGGGATTCGAGCGACACCAAAGTGACTTGTCTATGCAGCAGGCGCGACGCGGCAACCGCAGCATCAGCCGCCAGGTGGTGATGCTCTTCATCCGGCTCGGATGTCCCGCCAAAACGCCGGGCACTGCGCGCCACATCGAATGCGACATTGCCGCTGCCAACCACGACCACATCTTTGCCAAGGTCTAATGGCACACCGAGATTTAAATTCCCCAGAAAATCAACGGCAGTCAGTACGCCGGGTTTATCCGCGCCGGGCAAGTTAAGCATCTTGCCCTTGCGACACCCCGTCGCTAAAAAAATTGCCTGATGTTCGGCTCTGAGTTGCGCGAAGGTGACATCACGACCGATTTCTATGCCCAAACGAAATTCAACGCCCAGGGATTGAATGAAGGCAATTTCGCGGTCTAAGAGTTGGCGCGGTAAGCGATATTCGGGAATCCCCAATCGCATCATGCCGCCAGCAATCGGCGCTGCGTCGTAGATGGTGACATGATGCCCCATCAAAGCGAGGTCGTGGGCGCAGGCAAGTCCTGCGGGACCGCTACCGATAATGGCGATGCGTCCGGGGTTGGTGACGGGCGGGCGCGGGCGTTCAACGACGCGCAAAATCTCTTCAAAACTACAACTGCTTTCAATGCCGAAACGTTCGTTGATGAAACGTTTCATGGCGCGAATGGCGATGGGTTGGTCTAGGTGTCCGCGCCGACAAGCGGCTTCGCAAGGATGCGCGCAGACTCGTCCGCACACCGACGCCAGCGGGTTGGGGGCGCGCGCCAACAGGTAAGCTTCTTTGTAATGCCCTTGAGCGATGAGGCTGACATAGCCTCCGGCATTGGTACTCACAGGACAGGCTGCGCGACAGGGAAAATTGCTTTGCAGATAAGTGAGGTTCTGCGCGTTTCTGCCATTCCACCACGAATTGGATTGTCCGTCTTTTACGCCCATAGAAGCATCCCTTCAATAGCTCGCAGCTAAAATTTAGCGATTGAGCCTCAACCCGGTTGAAGCGGCTTCTCGTGATATAAACGCGCGCAAAAGATATTCGGATGTGCTTATCCACTTAGAAGATAAAAATTTTTATCTTTGAAGTTTTCTCGCTTTTGCGGTTTCAGCCAGATCTGCCAGGGTTTTCTGTTCCAGCATCTGCACCATGTTCTCGCGCATGGCTTTCCAGGTGTGATGCAGAGGACAGGCATTTTCTTCGCTGCAATGTGGCATTCCCAAAACACAATCGCTCACCCGGTCGATGTTATCAATAGCGCCGATGATTGCTCCCAGGGCAATACTATCGGGCGGTTTTGCAAGTTCATAACCGCCATACAGACCTTTGAAAGAACGAATCAGACGATGGCGCACCAGGTTTTGTAATATTTTTGAAAGGAACGGCGTAGGAATCTTTTCGACTTCGGAAATCTCTCTCGCGCCGGCTAGCCTTCCCGGCGGCAGGCTTGCCAGAAAGGTCATCGCGCGAATCGCATATTCGGCTGAACGAGAGAAGATCATATTAGTCTACCTTTTAGTCCTTTTTTATTGCCAAGTCAATCAAAAAAGTGCAGGTCAGCGGATTGTCTATGTTGAGTTGTCAGGCGATTGAGCAAAGCCCCGAAACCTTCAAGTGGTTGGCAATTATTGATAGCCGCTTTTTAATCGCAAGCTTTTGCTTTTTGCTGAGGCATCAACTATGATGGCAAACACACCATTTGTAGGCACAAAAGGTTATCCACGGTTCCGCGCGCAAAATTTAAAAATCATTAGGGAGAGGTATGTAATGGCGAAGCAAGTTGTCTATGACGCGATTGTTGTCGGTTCGGGCGCGACCGGCGGGTGGGCTGCCAAAGAACTTTGCGAAGCGGGAATGCGCGTCATTGTTTTGGAAGCCGGGCGCAAGGTTGACCCGATGAAAGAATATACCGAACACAAATGGCCTTACGAAGTGAAGTATCGGGGAACCATCAATCAACAACAACTCTACAAACGTCAGCCGGTGCAATCGAAATGTTACGCTTGTAATGAATATGGTCATCAGTTCTTCGTTGATGATGTTGATAACCCTTACACGACAGCCGAAGGCAAACCCTTTGATTGGATTCGCGGTCGCCAAATCGGCGGGCGTACCTTGATGTGGGGACGACAATCTTACCGCTTGAGCGATTATGAATTTAAAGCGGCGAGCCGCGACGGGTACGGCGAAGATTGGCCGATCGCTTATGCAGACCTCGCGCCTTATTACGATAAAGTTGACCTCTTCGTTGGCATCAGCGGCAACTCTGAAGGACTCGAACAACTCCCCGATGGAAAATTTCTGCCGCCGATGAAATTTACCTGCGGCGAATGGTTGTTGAAAAACGCCGTTGAACGGCGTTGGAAAGACCGTCGCGTCACCATCGGACGTTCGGCAATCCTCACGCAAAATCACAATGGTCGCGCCGTCTGTCACTGGTGCGGACATTGCGAACGCGGCTGCACCACCTATTCTTATTTCAGCAGTCCGGGTTCGACCTTGCCCGCTGCCGCCAAAACCGGACGCCTGACCATGAGACCAAATGCAGTCGCCAGCCACCTCATCATGGACGCCAACACCGGCAAGGCAAAAGGCGTCGCCTTCGTTGACCGTCTCACCAAAAAAGCTCAAGAGGTTTACGGCAAAGTCGTTGTACTATGCGCCTCGACATTGGAATCAACCCGCCTGATGTTAAACAGCGCCACCCGCCAACATTCAAATGGCGTCGGCAATTCATCCGGCGTGCTCGGTCAATATCTCTTTGACCACACCTATTCGATTTGGGTGGGCGGGGTGATTCCGCAATTGACCAAATCGCGCTACAACTTCGATGACGGGCGCAACAACGGCATCTACATTCCGAAATTCCGCAACGTCGGCAGTGACAAACAACAAAAATACCTTCGCGGTTACGGCATTCAAGGCAGTTCGCAACGCGGCATGTTGCCGACCAACATGGCAAGGATTGCCGGTTTCGGTTCGACCTTTAAGAAGATGGTGCGCGAAGCCGAAGACCCCGCGCCATTCGGTATGGCAGCATTTGGTGAGATGTTGGCGCGCAAAGAAAATCGCATCACCATCAACAACGATAAAAAAGACGCCTGGGGAATTCCGGTGGCGCACATCGAATGCCAGCATTCCGATAATGAACGCGAGATGGCAAAAGAGGCGCTCGAAACCTTGAAAGAGATGGCAACCGAAGCCAAGTTTGAAATTCTCTATACCAACGGGCGGCTGGCTCCTCCGGGCTTGGCGATTCACGAACTCGGCACCGCGCGCATGGGCAATGACCCGAAAACTTCCGTGTTAAATAAATTCAACCAGTGTTGGGACGTGAAAAATTTATTTGTCACCGATGGCGCGTGCTTTGTCTCATCGGGTTGTCAAAATCCGACGCTCACGATGATGGCGCTCACCGCCCGCGCTTGCGATTACATCGTCAGCGAATCAAAACGCGGCAATTTGTAAATTGCGATTGAGAAGATGCTTTCATTTTGTGAGGCGTTCTGATGAACGCCTCTTTTGTTTTTGAGCGAGCTTCGGGTAAACTTTGAGCGCCCTACGTTCAAACGGCTGGCGCGACCTGGTGAAACGGCATTGGGTTTAGCTTGCTCAAAGGCTCGCGCTGCATCATCAAATCAAACCATCGTCGGAGGTTTGTTATGCGACCTTCCTTCAGCAAACGGTTATTGCATTTTGCTTTTGCTTCGGTTTTGCTCATTCAAACCACGGCTTTCAAAATCTCAGCGCAAAATGACGAGCAGCCTGCCAAATGCGATGAATCGCGCGCCTTTTGGTTGATTGACCAGCAACTCGATGAAGCGAAAAAAATTGAAGCAGTGAATAAAAAAATCGCTGTGATGATTCGCGCTGCCGATTTGCTCTGGAAAGCCAGAGAAGCGCAGGCGCGAAAAGTTTTCGCCGAAGCTTTTGACCTTGCCGAACAACATTTCAAAGACAAAGGCGACGAGTCGATTCGTGATGGCAGAAGTTTAACCCTGCTTCCAGACCAACGATTCGTCGTCATGCAGGCGATTGCCCGACGTGATGGCGCGTGGGCGAAACAACTTGCCGTGCGCGTCGCCGAAGAGACCCGCAAGCAGGCTGAAGCCGCAGCCAGCGAAGCCAAATCCCGCAACAGTTATCAACAAAAATTTGAAGACAAGCTTTTGCAAATGGCAATCGACACGGCAAAAAGTGACCCGCAAACCGCTGCCACGTTTGTTCGCAATACCTTCAGCTATCCGCTGACATCATCCATCGGGCCGGCGCTTTATGCCATCCTTGAGGTCAATCAACCGCTGGCAGACCAGCTTTATCAAGACGCCGTTAGAAATTATGCCAACGCGCCGATCAATGAATTTCTGTTTTTAACTGCCTATCCATTCTTACGCGACCGCAACATCGGCACAGAAATCTATATGAATGGTTTTGGCAAACCTAAAAGCGAAACGGCGAATCCGGCAATGCAGCAACTCTTTATTGAAAGCTTGCTCGCGCGCGCCGAAGCAACCCTCAGATTGCCTGAACAACCGATAAGCGGGGCGTATAAATTGCCTGAAGTTTCGCAATTGATTTTTGCTTTAGACCATCTCGAAGGCATTGCCGCCGAGTATCAACCCGCTTATGTCAATCGCATCATTGAACTGAAAAGTTTTCTCAACGGCGCGCTCACACCCGAAATGCGGCAAGCGTTAGGGCAGGTGCAAAATCAACACAAAGACATCGCTTTGCGGATGCAACCAAACAGCGATGCTTTTACGAAATATTCTGAAAAGGCAGAGCGCGAAGCCGACCCCGACAAACGTGAAATGGCAATGGCATTTGCTGTGTTGAACGCCTCCAATGACATCAGCCTCGATACAATCATCAGTCTGATTCGCAAAATTGATGATGAAAAATTGCGTCAGCAATTGTTCGCCTTCACCTATTTCAAACGCAGCCAAAAAGCCGTAAAAGACGGCGATTTTTTTCTAGCTTCGCAACTGGCAAAAAACGTCGAGCAGTTGGATTTGCGGGCTTATCTCTCGTATGAAATCGCTGCCGCCGCGCTGAAAAAAGCCGAGGAGAAGCCCCGCGCCAGAGATGCGCTTGATGAGGTTTTAACGCTTGCCTACAAAGCGCCGAACACCAACGAAAAAGCGCGAACCCTGCTCGGCGTGGTGTTTCTTTACGTCAAGATTGAACCCTTGCGCGCCTTTGAAGTGATGACCGAAGCGGTTAAGACCATCAACAGTCTCGACAATCCGAATTTCTCAACCGCTTATGTGCAACAAAAAATCGAAGGCAAACAATTCAGTTCCTATTACGGTTATGGCGTTGAAGGTTTCGATTTGGAAAAAGTCTTTCGCCTGCTTGCGCCGCTCGATTTTGACGGCGGGCTTTACCGGGCGCGCAGTCTTGATGACCGTTCGCAACGCGCGCTAGGCATTCTCGCGCTTGCCGCCGTATGTCTTGAGGAAGTAGAAAAAAGCAAAAAGCAACAAGAGAATTTAAAGAAAAAATCCGAACCTGCGGAAAAGCCGATTTCCAAAAAAACGAAAACGGCGCGCGCGACTTAGACTTTTGCGATGAAGTTTGTATAATCACGGACGGAACCCAATTAAATATTTTCGACCCTCACTCTAGTGGAATCAAAAATTGAAAGGAGCAGGCAATGAGAAAAACACTAATCTATCTAGCGATAGTAATGCTAATGATCGGCACATCCATCGCCGTCGCAGCGAGAACGAGCGACAACGAGGTCACCATTAAAGGTGAAGTTGTTGATCAACCTTGTTACGATGGCAAAAACGGCGCGCGCGGTGAAGGACACAAAGCCTGTGCACTGTCATGCGCCAAACGTGGCAATCAACTGGCAATCGTTGATGAAAAGAATATTGTCTATTCGATAACCGGCGATTACAGCGCCAACAAGAATGAAAAGCTCATTCCGTTTGTCGCTGAAATGGTCGAGGTCAAAGGCGTAGTTACGGAAAAGGATGGCAAGAAATCTATTGCTGTAACTTCGATTAAAAAAGTGGAAACCAAATAGCCTAACGCATCACGCAAAGTTTAATTGGAAGGGGCGAGACACTCTCGCCCCTTCTTTTTTACAAGCTGCCTGACCGCGTATAATCAACTGAATGATGAACCCATTGGATTTTACGATTGATGAAAATTTGGCGACAGCCAAAACGCTTCCCGCAAGCGTCTATTTCGGCGAAGAAATTTTAGCCCTCGAAAAACAGCGAATTTTTAATCGCACCTGGCAACTGGTCGGACGCCTGGAGCAATTACCCGACGCCGGGAGTTTTTTCACAACCGAGATTGCGGGTGAGCCGCTCGTTTTAGTGCGCGGCAAGGATGAAAAAATACGCGGCTTTTTCAATGTCTGTCGCCATCGCGCGGGACCTGTGGCAAACGGCACGGGTTGCCGAAAAGCCTTTCAGTGCGCCTATCACGGCTGGGCTTATGCCCTTGATGGCAGCTTGCTCAGCACGCCTTATTTTGAAGGCGTTGAACATTTCAACAAAACGGAATATGGGCTGGTGCCGGTTGGTGTCGAGGTTTGGGAGCAATTCATTTTTGTGAGTCTCGATGAAACGAGTCCTCCGTTTGGAGAATTTTTTGCTGACCTTTCCGAGCGCATCCGTCCTTTCAATATTGCAAACATGCAATTTGTCGAGCGCCGCGATTACCTGATTGATTGTAACTGGAAAGTCTATGTT
Organism: Acidobacteriota bacterium; assembly: GCA_040754075.1. NCBI lineage: Bacteria > Pseudomonadati > Acidobacteriota > Acidobacteriota bacterium. The sequence goes on along the minus strand of JBFMDH010000017.1, from coordinate 85,212 downwards.
GATAACTATCTCGAAGGCTATCATCTGCCGATGGTGCATCCGGGATTAATGCAGGAACTGGATTTTGCCAATTATCATACGCGAACCTTTCGTTATCATTCTTTGCAGGATGCGCCGATTCGTAAAACCTCTGCCGATGATAGAACTCGCCGTTATGAGAGCGACGGCAAAACCGATGCCCTCTATTTCTGGGTCTTTCCCAATCTCATGGTCAATCTCAATCCCGAAACCCTTTCGACCAATTTGATTATTCCGCTCAGCCCGGAAAAAACCCTGACGATTTTTGAATGGTTTGCACACGACAGTCATTCATTAGAAAGTCAGCAGAGAATGTTGGGCACGGTTCATTTCAGCGATGAAATTCAGCAGGAAGATATTGAAATCTGTGAAGCTGTGCAGCGCGGATTGCGGTCTATCTCTTATACGCAAGGACGGTTTTCCAAACGCTTTGAAAATGGCGTCCATCATTTTCATCGGCTGTGGCAGGAATTCTGTTTGCGAAACGGCTGAAGGCTGTCGAGTACGCGGGAAAAACCTTCATCAAAGCGGTCGAAAGCGGTAGAATGCAGTGGCGCGAAAATGTTTACATTGATTCTTTTGCACTTAAACGTTCAATCATCCCCTCAAAATTTCGCTTCTCTCAAGCTGTATTCAGGAAGCGATTGCCGGAAGAGCAGCTATGATGTTTACCTATCTCAAACGGTTTCTTGCCCCTCCTGTTTTTGAAGCGAATGAGGAAAAGACCCGCCTTGCAGCCTTGTTGCACACCATTGTGCTGGCGGGCTTCACGATAGCCACTTTCTACTTAATTGCCCTGCCGCTGCTGTTGCCCGGAGAGTCAATGCTGTGGACTTTGGTGCGCTACCCGCCCTTTCTCATTAGTTGGGTGTTGTTGCGCAAAGGTTATGTGCGCGCCGCCTGCGCTTTTTTTGTAACGGCTGCGTGGGCAAGTCAAGTCTTCGTATGGGCGAACACCGCAGGTCCTCACCCCCCTAGTGTGGCTGGGGTTGTCGTGTTGGTATTGATTGCCGGCTTGTTGCTCGGCAGTCGTGCCGCGTTTCTCTTCGCGGCTTTGAGCCTGGCAGCCAACGTTGTCATCCGCTATGGCGTCGCGCGCGGGGTCTTGCCTAGCCAATCCTCTACCTATACGCCAAAGGAAATTCTTCTCGATCAAGCCATCTGGTCTATTCTTGCGGCTCTCCTGTTGCATCTGGCGATGTCAAGCGTCAACCGCGCGCTCAACCGCGCGCGCGCCGAGTTGACCGAACGAAAACGCGCCGAGGAAGCGTTGCGCTCCTCAGAAGCCAAATTTGCAAAAGCGTTCAATGCCAGCCCGCTCTCGATGACGATAGGCATCGAAGGGCGTATCATCGATGCCAATGATACCTTTCTAAAGAATAGCGGCTACAGTCGCGAAGAGGTCATCGGTCACACCACGGTAGAATTGAATATCTACGAAAAGCCCGAAGACCGATTCAAGATTATGCGGTTGCTCAAGGAAGAGGGAGCGATTCACAACCTTGAGATTAATTTTCGTGTCAAAAGCGGCGAGTTACGCACCCATCTGCTGTCTGCGGAAATCATCGAGTTAGATGGACAGCAAGGCGTGTTGATGGTAGCCAACGATGTGACCGAGCGCAAACAAGTTGAAGAAGCCCTGCGCGCCTCCGAAGAGCGGTTTTCACAGGCTTTTAATGCCAGCCCCTTGCCTATGGCAATCACTCAGGAACATCTGGTACTGGATGTCAATAATAGCTTCCTGAATCTCACGGATTACAAGCGTGAAGAGGTCGTCAACCACCAAATTTCAGAGATCAATATGTTCGCCAACATTGAAGATTTCGCCCTGGCAGAAAAGATGCTTCGAGAGCAGAAGCCTGTACGCAATCAGGAAGTCAATATACGAACGAAACATGGCGAGGTTCGCGCCCTGCTGTACTCTGCCGAAGTAATCAAGTTCGGTGAACAACTGTGCCTTTTAGGAGCAGGGATTGACATTACAGAACGCAAAGAATTAGAAGCCCAACTGCGCCAGTCGCAGAAACTGCAAGCCGTCGGGCAATTGGCAGGAGGCATTGCCCATGATTTTAATAATGTTCTCACGATTATCATCGGCACCAGCGAACTGCTGCTGCGCCCGAGTTATTCGCCAGCTGAACCCGTTCGTCAGAAAGTGGAAATCATCAAGGATTCGGCGATGCGGGCGGCGAAATTAACCCAGCAACTTCTGGCGTTCAGTCGCCAACAGGTGCTGGAAGTTGAGTTGCTCAACCTGAATGTCGTGGTCGATGACATCTTGGCTCTGCTCGAACCCTTGATAGGCGAGGATATTCATTTACAAACAAATTTAGATTCCGGGTTAAAAGCCGTAAAAGCCGACCGCGGACAACTTGAACAGGTGATGTTGAACCTTGCCACCAACGCCCGTGATGCCATGCCGCGCGGCGGCAACCTGATTATTGAAACGTCGAATATCTATCTTGATGAAACTTATGCCAAACAACACATCGAAGTTACCTCCGGCGGGTATGTCATGCTTGCCATTAGTGATACCGGAATAGGAATGGATGCCGAAACCCTCAATCACATCTTTGAGCCGTTTTTCACCACCAAACCGCGCGGCAAAGGAACCGGGCTGGGAATGGCGATGGTGCATGGCATCGTCAAGCAAAGCGGCGGACATATTACTATTTATAGTGAACCGTGGCGCGGAACAACCATAAAAATTTACTTGCCACAGGCTGATGCTGTTGACGAAGAATATATCCCGGAACACCGGCACATCGAATCGCTGAAAGGAGTTGAAACCATTTTAGTGGTTGAAGACGAAAGCGCCATCCGTCAGGTGATGTGCGAAATATTGGGGAAGTATGGCTATGTCGTACTCGAAGCCAACAGTGAACAGTGCCTTGAGATGAGCGAATCTTATGCAAATGAGATTCAATTGCTGGTGACCGATGTGGTGATGCCGAAAATGAACGGACGGGAACTCGCTGACCAGCTTTTAATCAAACGACCAAACTTAAAGGTGCTCTATATGTCAGGCTATACCGATGATGTGATTGTCTATCATGGCATTTTGAAACCCCACATTGCTTTCTTGCAGAAACCTTTCACCACGCAAGCGCTTTTGGAAAAGGTGCGCCTGGCACTGACTGCAACAAGTCCCAGCTTGCCGAATTAAATTTGGTTTTCTACGAAAGCCCTGGCTTGCAGTCAGCTAAAGGCAGGCAAGACCGAAACGGGCAGCAAGTTTGGGTTTGCGAAAAGGCGCACTGGTAATTCTTCGTGGTTTTGTGTCTTGACACTTTTCCTTGAAGCCATCCTTCAATACAATTGGCGCATATTAAATTGTCGTTCTTGAGGCGTGGTCAGTAGCACAGTAAACTTTCGTCAGGAGCAAGTATGGATAAGCTCTGGTACATCTGGTTCATCCTGGCGGCATTATTCGCCGTCGCCGAAATTTTCACATCGGGGTTTGTGTTACTCTGGTTTGGCGTTGGCGCGTTGGTTGCCGGACTGCTTGCGCTCGCCGGTATCGCCGGGCTTCCTCTACAGATTGTTGTTTTCTTAATCGTATCGATTTTATTAACCATTGCTTCACGCACCATATTCGAGCGTTTCATTCTTAAAAGTTCGCCGGGTCGTGAACTCAAAACCGGCGTTGAAGCGTTGCCGGGTTTGATCGGGGTGGTTGTCGAAGATTCCGCCGGGTCGACGCGAGAAGGCGCGGTGCGCGTTTCGGGTTCGACGTGGCGGGCTTTTTCGCTTGATGAAGAACCGCTGAATAATGGCGAAAAGGTGATTATTGAACGTGTCGAAGGCGCCTCGGTTTACGTCAGGCACTATGATGCCGTGCCGTCCTGGCGCGCACCAAAAAGTTTAAAAGGAGATTGAAAATATGGAAGCCGGATTAATTGTTCTCGGAGCCATCGCATTCGCCGTTTTTATCACCCTGTTGAAATCTTTTCGTGTGGTCGGGCAAGCCTCAGTTTTAATTATCGAACGCCTCGGGCGATTTCATAAACTGGCAACCAGCGGACTCAATATCATTCTGCCGTTTATTGACAAACCCCGTGCCGTGTATTGGTCAGGACAAAAGCCCGGTTTTGCAACCCTCGATTTACGCGAACAATTGCTCGACTTTCCGCCGCAACCGGTCATCACCCGCGACAATGTCACGGTGGCAATTGATTCGGTGCTCTATTATCAAATCACCGACCCGATTAAAGCGGTGTATGAAGTCGCCGACCTCACGGGTTCAATCATGCAACTCACCATCACCTCGATGCGCGCCATCATCGGTGAACTCGACCTCGACCATACCTTCACTTCGCGTGATTTGATTAACAGTAAACTGCGCGCCGTGCTTGATGAAGCGACAGACAAATGGGGCGTGAAGGTTACGCGCGTCGAAATTCGCAACATTCATCCGCCTGAAGATGTGCGGGTGACGATGGAAAAACAGATGACCGCCGAACGCACACGCCGCGCATTGATTTTACAAGCCGATGGTGAAAAACAGGCGGCGATTGCTCGCGCCGAAGGTGATAAACAATCGGCTATCACCCGCGCCGAAGGTGAAAAAACCTCTGCGATTTTGCGCGCCGAAGGTGCTGCGCAAGCCCGCTTGCGTTCTGCGGAAGCCGAAGCGCAGGCTATTCAACAAATCGCCGAATCGATTTCGCAGGGCAATCCGGCTTACTACCTGCTGATGCAACGCTATATTGAATCGCTGACGCAGATGGCTTCAAGTCAAAACTCGAAAGTAGTCTTTATGCCGGTGGAAACCTCTTCGGTGCTTTCATCGGTTGGCGCTTTCAAAGAGGTATTCGGCGATTTAACCGGCAGCGCCGAAAATAAAGCGACGGCAAAAGAAAAACCGAAAGGGCAACTGCCTGCTTCGCCTTCGTCTGTGCAGATGATGCCGATGCCTTCGCCGGAAGAGTTGAACCGACGTTAAGGGTGAGCGTGAATCGGGGCGAATAAATTAACTCCGACCACAACAGCGTTTATATTTTCTGCCGCTGCCACAGGGACAAGGCGCATTGCGAGCCACGGTGATTTTATGCGCCTCAACCTGAGCTTTGATTTTCTCTTTGAAAAAGCCGAGCATCACAAGTCCCAACCAGATGAGTACCGCAACCACCGGTTGCGAAAATGAATAGCCATGAAACGCCAGATTGAAAAAGCCCGATGGATTACGGCTTTGCACGAAATTCGCCTGCGCGATTTTATCTTCCAACTCTAGCCCGGTTATTTTAGCTGATAACATCACTGCCAGGGTGGTGAGTAAAAACATGATGAAAACGCCTAGCCCCAGCGCCGGCAATTTCACGCGCCAGGAATCCGCGCTCGTGACCAGTATGAGTGCAATGAGCATCGGCAAGCCGTAATTGACGGTATCGACTCGCATCATTGATGAATGCGAGGCTCCGCCATAGCCGCTCTCAGGCGTCGCCATTACCGTCATCTTGATTTCTCTGCCTTGCGGTTGAATGGTGGTTCGTGAATCGAATATCCGATAAGCGACATTTGCCAGCGTGCCGCTGAGGTTTGCAGTCGCGCCCAGGCTATACCACCACAGAGGCAGTAACAGCACATATAATCCGAGTGCCGCCAACAAACGCCACAGCCATTTATGCTGTCCGGTAGCGACTGGCAATGCGTTCGAGCCAGAAGATGAGAATGGCGGTTGAGAGGATGATAACCACGGTTTGAGCGACATAGATGTGAATCTCTTCAACGACGGATGGGAAATGCATGCCCGCATAATAGAGCGCAATCAGGCGCAACACATTGATGACTTGAATCAACGGAATGCCGATTGCCAGCCCAATCATTCGCGCTTGCCACGATGTCGGAAAGGCGAGAACCCCGGCTAAAAACAGACAAGCCGCTTCGATGCCATCGCAGCCCATCGCAATGTTAAGCGAAAAATTTTGCGCTTGAATCGTCGTGCCATCGGTGGTTGCGCCTGCGCCAAACAGATTGACCATCGCCGCTACGGCTTTTGCAAGCAGCGCCGTGTAGGGTTTTATGAGCGAACTACGTACCCCTTCGGCGATGCCAAAAACAAAATAGCTGATGGCAAAGATGGCTGCAAACAGTGACAGAAAGCGCAAGGCTTTTTGATTGGCTGCAAAAAAATGTTTGGCTGATTCAACAACTGGCATGACGTTAAAATCAGTAGCCTGACCATAAGGTAACGCAGGACTGAAACGCTTCACCTTAGCGGTGGGCTACTGATTCTCCTTTGTGAAAACTTCGATTAATTCCGCCGGGCGCGGGCGATGAACAAATGAACAATGTACGAGAGCACGATGCCTGAAGCCAACGCGCCGAATACATCAACAAGGTTGGCGCGCATCGCAATGAGCAGCAATGCGATGAGGGCTTCAACATTGAGCGCGACTTTGATGAACAATTGCCAGTTGATAGCCTTCACCGGCGCAACCGCCATCGCGCTACTCTCATTTGCCAGGAAAGCGTTGTTGCGTCCGACCAGAAAAAAGGTTGAAGCGGCAATGAAGAGCAAGGTCATTAAAATAGCGCCCCACTCGGATAAGGTCGGCGCATTGAGCGCAGGGGTGGTTGATTGCGAACGAACCAGTTGCCCGCGCACGACGCCGCCCGGATTCAAGGCTGAATGAACGTTGAAATAAAAGCCCGCAGGATTTGCCAGAATGCGATCTCTCACATCGGTTGGCACAGGCAAATTGGCGCGTGTGAAACTGACGCTGCCATTGACCGGAGGGAGTGGGGCTGAGGGACTCAATCCTGAATCAACTCGTATGGGACCATTCACTCCGGCGGCGGCTTCGTGAATGTGCGCAAGGATGACAGCCGTGGTCAATCCTTCCACACTGGCATCGAATCGCGCAGTATTTGCGGTGGTATCCAAAGTAACCGTAACACTGCCGAAAGCATTCCGTTCGGCATTACCTACCGGCGGCACTTCGTTACTGGCAAGCAACTGCGCGGTAAAAACCACAATGTCGGCTCTGGCGGGTTCGGTCATCAATGACGCGACTGAAAAAACCGTCAAAGCCATCAGAATAATTGATGCGAAAGATTTTTTCATTTTGCCTCCTCGGTTGTTATTACCTTTTCAGGCGAAAAGTGAGTGAATGGAAATGATTATTGTCGCTACTTGATTAGAGCCGCTTTGACGTTATGAACTTTGTGAGGACGTGGACTATAACATAAGCACCAAGCCCCTTCAATGCGAGTATGCTTTGCGTTCATCGGTTGATAAAAGCAAATGGCGATGGCTACAATTCGACCTTTCCATAAGAAAGGACAGTTATGAAATTATTCATTACCGGTGGCGCGGGATTTATCGGCTCCAATTTTATTCGCAATATTTTAAACAAATACCCTGACTATAAAATCGTCAACTTTGACAAACTGACTTACGCGGGCAACCTCGAAAACTTAAACGATGTTGCCGGGGCTTCACGCTACACATTTGTGCGCGGCGATATTTGCGACCGTGCAGCCGTCGATGCAGCAATAAGCGGAGCGGATGTGATCATCAATTTTGCCGCTGAATCTCATGTTGACCGTTCCATCGAAGGCGCAGCCGAATTCATCAATACCAACGTCTTAGGCACGCAGGTTTTGCTTGATGCGGCTCGCGCGCATCACCTTTCCCGCTTCGTGCAAATCTCCACAGACGAAGTGATGGGGTCTTGCAACGAAGATGAATTTTTTGTGGAAACTTCACCGCTACAACCCAACAGTCCGTATGCCGCATCGAAAGCCGCTGCCGAACATCTGGTTCGCGCCGCGTCGGTCACGTTCGGATTGGACACCGTGATTACCCGCGCTTCAAACAACTATGGACCTTATCAGTTTCCCGAAAAACTCATTCCATTGATGATTGCCAATGCCCTCGAAGACAAATCCTTGCCGGTGTACGGCGATGGTCTCAATGTGCGCGACTGGCTTTATGTTGATGACCATTGCAGCGCCATTGACCAGGTTTTACACAAAGGGCGAACCGGCGAAATCTATAACATCGGTTCACGCGCCGAAAAAACCAACCTCGAAGTCGTTCGCGCCTTGCTGGATTTACTCGGTAAACCGCATTCCTTGATTACCTATGTCAAAGACCGCCCCGGTCACGACCGCCGTTACGCGACCGACCCGGCTAAATTGGAAACCGAATGCGATTGGCATCCACAAGAATCATTTGAAAGCGGTATGGAAAAAACCGTGCGCTGGTATCAGGAAAACCAAGCTTGGGTTAAGCGGGCGCAGTCAGGCGAATACGCCGAGTATTACGAACGCATGTACGGTGGCAGATAGAAGAGCGGAAATTAACAGGGATGGACAGAATATGCAGGATAATTTTCTATCCCTCAAAACATCCTGTTTACCCTGCCACTCTCTATTTAAATTTTTGACCGAATGCGTCAATGGCTGTTGAAGAATTCATGACAAGCAAAACAAATTTCGATGAAAAGAAAACCGCCATCGTGACCGGCGCGGGAGGATTGCTTGGAGGTTGTATGACCGAGCAACTGGCGAAGTCAAATTGGCGCGTCATTGCATTGACCCACGCCGACCTCGACATTACCGATGAAACGAACGTGCGGCGAATTATCGAACAGGAAAAACCTGATGTGGTCATTAATTGCGCTGCAACAACCGATGTTGACCGCTGTGAACGCGACATCGAATGGGCATTTGCGGTTAATCAAAAGGGACCACGATATTTAGCGCGCGCTTGTCGCGATGTTCATGCCGAATTCGTTCACATCAGCACCGATTATGTTTTCGACGGTACAAAACCCGGCTTTTACACGCAGGAAGACTCGCCCAATCCCTTGAGTGTTTACGGCAAATCGAAACTCGCAGGCGAACAGGCGGTAAGTCAGGAGTTGCCGGAATCGTTGATCATTCGCACCTCGTGGGTGTTTGGAGTCGGCGGAAAGAATTTCGGCAGCAAGCTTTTCGATTACGCCAGGGCAGGAGCGAAATTAAAAGGCGTTCAAGATCAAACCTCGATTGCCACGTATGCGCCTGATCTCGCCGCCCGCATCGAAGAGTTGATGGCGCTCCGTCACCACGGGCTTTATCACGTCACCAACACCGGCGCGATGAGTTGGCTTGAGTTTGCGCGGCTGGCATTTGAACTGGCGGGAATGCGCGATTTTGCGATTGAACCCTGCACGCGCGCCGATTTAAATCAACTTGCGCTGCGCCCTCACAATTCCGCCATGCGTTGTCTGCTTTCCGAATCCTTAGGCTTAAAACCGCTGCGTTCCTGGCAAGCGGCGCTTAAAGATTTTGTGCGCAATTATTTTCATCAACCTTAAGTTTTAATTCACGCCCTCAAATTTAAAACCAGATGAACAACCTAAAAAGAATTCGCTTGATTGAACTGCTGCTGGTTTCTTTTGTAGCTTTTGGACAATCCATTTTCTACTCGGCAGTTCTTTTCTTTGCCGGGGAAGACAACTATACAGAGGAACGTATCAATGTCCGATTTATTTTAGGGGTCATATCGGAACTTTCTGCGATAGCGATTCTGGTGTATGTACTTTTCAGGCAAGGCAGAAAGTTAAAAGATTTAGGACTAACTTTCTCATGGAAAGATTTACCATTTTCGGTCTTGCTCTTTTTGGGAGCCTTCGTCGTATCAATTCTATTTCAGTTTGCTATTTCTGTGACCTACCATCTGGTTACCGGAAAAACATTAAATACGGCTGCTCAAAATCTGGAGGTTTTTAAAACCAGCTCTTCATTCTTTTATTTTCTTTATGTTTTAGTGAATCCTTTCTACGAAGAAATTATCGCGCGAGCTTTTGTAATGACAGAGGTAAAAGAACTCTTCGGCAAAACCTATCTGGCAATTGCTTCAAGCGTGATTTTGCAAACCTCCTATCATCTCTATCAAGGCGTGAGTTCAGCCCTTATTTTATTCTCTCTTTTTTTAGCTTTTTCTTTGTATTACTCAAAAACCAGAAATATCACACCTATCATACTCGCACATTTCTATTTTGACTTGATGGCTTTCCTATTTTATTCCACAAATTCGAGCCAATGATTGCAAATCCGTCACTTCCCAATCGGGCTGTGCGGCGGCGGCTTTGGTTGCGCCCGCGCCCGCTTTTCCGTGTCTGCGATTGACCCAGACGTTAGCAATGCCTAATTGTTTTGCCGGAATGATGTCATGAAAAATGCTCTGTGCAACATGCAGAATTTTCTCTTTGGGTTTGGCGATGCGCTCAATCGCTTGCAGAAAATTGTTGTGTGAAGGTTTGTAAGATTTAACCTGCTCGGCAGTAATCACCCAGTCGAATTTCACGTTGAGCCGTTCATTTGAAAAGGCGAACAAATCATCATCAATATTCGAGATAATGGCGAGTTGATATTTTTTCTTTAAGCTTTGCAAAGCCTTAACCGTATCGGCAAACGGCAACCAGTGTTTAATCGAAGTTGAAAATTCGTCGAGTTCACTTTCACTCGGCGCAAAATCGAATTCCTTGCCAAGCCGTCGCAAGACATTTTTCAAAACCGCTTTATAATTTTGGTATTCGCCGCTTTCTTCTGCGGCTTCAAATTCGCCATAAAGCGCGAGCAACTGCTCATCATCGGCTTGGATTTGATGCGCGGCGAATATCGGGTTCAATGCGCCGAGCAAGCCGTTTTCCCAGTCAATCAAGGTTCCGTAACAGTCAAAGGTTAAAACTTCAAAGGCTTCAAAATTCAGCATCGAAAAATCTCCAAAACAAATTTGTAAATTGCAATCTGAAAGCTTGGTTTGCTTCGTAGTTGATTGTCAAATTGTTTACAATCGCGCGAGGAAAGGAAAAGCGATGGCATCAAACGATTATCAATTCATCACCCATTGGCGTGTGCGAGGGACGATTAACGAAGTCGCAGACATTTTGCGAAAAGCCGAAGACTTGCCGCGCTGGTGGCCCTCGGTGTATCTCGATGTAAAAATTCTGGAGCCGGGTGATGCGGAAGGCGTCGGCAAAGTCGTCGACCTTTATACCAAAGGCTGGTTGCCTTACACCTTGCGCTGGCAATTTCGCGTCACCGAATCCCATTATCCGCATGGCTTTGCTCTCGAAGCGTGGGGCGATTTCATTGGCTTAGGCGTTTGGACTTTCAAACAGGACGGCGAGTTTGCGGTCGTCACTTATGATTGGCGAATTCGCGCCGAAAAACCTTTGCTTCGGAGCTTATCGTTTTTGCTCAAGCCGTTCTTTGCGGCAAATCACAAATGGGCAATGGAACGCGGCGAACAGAGTTTGAAATTAGAACTTGCCCGGCTTCACGCAAAAACTCCCGAAGAAGCGGCGCGTATTCCTGCGCCCCCGCTTGCTACCTTTACACCGGCGCGACGAAACTAACGCGAAGTTGTATTCCATCGTTTAATTCTCGCGTGGATGAAGCGCGAAAAAAGAGTACGGAACAAACGGAAATAACCAAACAGATGGAAGCTTTTGAAATGCCACGAAGCAAATGGAAACATTGCAAATGCAACCTAACAGACGAAAGCTTTGCAAATGCGTTTTGAATTTTCCGTTTGTTCCGTTATTTCCGTTTGTTCCGTACTCTGGTTTTTATCTTTAGATTACCCGCGCCCGTAAATTTCGGTCATCTCGCGCAGTCGCTCACTCACTTCCTTGGTCATCATCTCGGCACGCACGCGCCAGTTCCAGTTGCCTTTTTCAGTCGCCGGTAAATTCATTCGCGCGCCGGTATTGAGTCCCAAGACATCCTGCATTTGAAGGATGGCAATATCGGCAACCGACGCGAGCGCCGCGCGAATGAAATCCCAGTGAATCGCTTCGCCAGTGGAATTCAAATATTTCAAACAGAAATTCAATTCGCGCCGCGAATGCGGGTTTTCACTTTGCAGTTTTTCCTGATACCAGCCGACAACCGTGTCGTTGTCATGGGTGCCGGTGTAAACCACAGCATTGCGCGGATAATGATGCGGCAAATAGGTATTGCGGGCATCGCCGCCCAGTCCAAATTGCAAAATCTTCATGCCGGGAAACTGGAAATCATCCCGCAGGGCTTCGACTTCCGGGGTAATCACCCCCAAATCTTCGGCAACGATGGGCAATTCGCGAAAATTCGCTTTGAAGGCTTGAAACACTTCACGACCGGGCACCTCGACCCATTTGCCATGCTTGGCGGTGCGGTCTCCGGCGGGCACTTCCCACGCCGAAATAAAGCCTCTGAAATGGTCTATGCGCACCAAATCAACCATCTGCAAGGTCGCGCCCATGCGTTCAATCCACCACTCAAATTCGCTTGCGCGCATCCCCTCCCAACGGTAAATCGGATTGCCCCACAATTGTCCGTCTTCGCTGAAATAATCGGGCGGCACGCCTGCGACCACGGTCGGGCTGCCGTCTTCATTCAATTTGAATAATTCAGGATGCGCCCAGACATCGGATGAATTGTGGGCTACGAAAATCGGCATATCGCCAAACAGTTTGACGTGTTGTTGTTTCGCATAAGCTTTAAGCTGAAACCATTGTTTGAAGAACAGGTATTGATAAAATTTTTGTGCTTCGATTTCTTCGGCAAGTTCCAGCCTGGCTTGAGCCATCGCTTCAGGTTCCCGCGTTGCCAACTTGCGCGACCAGGTGTTCCATGCGGCATCGTCATGGGCTTTCAGCAAAGCGCGAAACAAGGCGTAGTCATCAAGCCAGGTTTCGGCAAAATCGCAGAAGTAAGAAAAATCCCCGTGATGTTTATCGCTGGGTGAATTTTTATAATTGCGATACGCCTGAGCGAGAATGCGATTTTTGAATTCAACCACCGCGCCAAAATCCACACGGTCAGGGTCGCCGGTTGGCGCATCCTGTAAATCCGCAGGCGACAATAACTCGTCTTCAACTAAAAGCTCAGGACTAATCATATTGGTATTGCCTGCGAACGCTGAATAACTTTGATAAGGCGAATCGCCGTAGCCTGTCGGTGTGAGCGGCAGAATTTGCCAGATGGTTTGTTTGCTTGCCGCCAGAAAATCAATGAAACGATAGGCTTGTGGTCCCAGGTCGCCAACGCCGAATTCGCCGGGAAGCGAAGTAATGTGCAGCAGAATGCCGCTTGCTCTTTGAAGCTTCATCTTTACCTTTGTTTATGAAAATTTTTTCAAGGCACAATTGTTGAGAATTCATCCGCCGGTCAGAGACCACCGCTCAACAAGTTTATGAAAATTTGCACCGCAAAATACGCCAAAATAAAAAGGCAGATGGGAGATATTAAAGGTTAGCTTGAAAGTTTTCTACTGCCAGCCAACATTTAATATTTCCCATCCGCTTGCTTGGCGTGATTTGCGTCCTGGCGGTTGATTGATTTTTAACTGCGCTTGCGACCAATCATATCGAGACCGACAGCGGCAACTAAAATCACGCCTTTGACGATGTCCTGTGTGAAGTCTTCAAAGTTTTTCAGCGACATGCCGTTATCGAGGCTCGCCATAAAAATTGCGCCTAAAATTGCGCCGAATACGGTGCCGCGTCCGCCCATCAAACTCGTTCCGCCGATAACGCAAGCCGCGATGGCATCGAGTTCAAGAAGGCGTCCGGCATCGGGCGCGGCGCTGCCGACCCGCGCGGTGTAGATGATGCCGCCGAGTCCCGCCAGCGCCCCCATGATTGAAAAGACCGCAAGCAAATGGTGCTTGATATTGATGCCCGAAAGCCGCGCCGCTTCGGGGTTGCCGCCTATCGCATAGAGGTATCGCCCGAACGTGGTGTTTTGCGTGATGAATGCGCCAAGCAAAGCGACGACCACGAGAATCATCACCGGCACCGGCACCCCCGCATACTTGTTTAAGGCGTAAACGAAACCGACCGCAAGCGCCGCAGGCAAAAGAATCTGCACCGCGAGTTTCGCCGCACTCTGTTCCAGCCCGTAACGTTTTTGTGATTGATGACGCCGCAGAGCAAAGAAGATAATCGCCAGCACCGCCGCGCCCGCAAGCGCGAGTCCGACGGGTTTCATCAAGTAGCATTGGCCGATTTGTTTGAACTGTTCGAGACTCACAGGGATGGTGTTGCCTTTGCTGATGCCTTTAATCACGCCGCGCCAGGCGAGCAACCCTCCGAGGGTGACGATGAATGCCGGGATGTTTCCGTAAGCGACCAAGAGTCCATGAATGAAACCAATCACCAACCCCGTGCCGATGCCGATTAACAGCGAGGTAACGAATCCGTAATTGCCCCAGGTCTGAGCAATCGCCGCAAGCCCTCCGGCAAGCCCTGCGACCGAACCGATGGACAAATCAATATGTCCCGGCAAAATCACCATCAACATGCCGACCGCCAAGACGCCGGTGATAGTCGCCTGTCGCATGAGATTAGAGAAATTGCGGGCTTCTAAAAAAACGCCATTGGTTGTATAGGCAAAAATTATCCAGATGATGATAAGCGCAAAGACCATCGTGTAAGTGCGCCAGTCAACATTGCCGAGGATTTCACTTAAACCGCTTTTCTTTTCGAGTGCTTGTGTTGATTCGCTCATAGTTTGCTCTGTTTGCTGTTTATTTAACGACTGCTTCAAGTGATAGTGAGTATTTGTCTGTTCTGCGGCTCTGCCGCTTTGATGTGCGGTGAGGCTCAGCCTCACCGTCAACTATTGTCTGATGCTTGTCGCGGCTACGCCGCCAATTTAAGGCACCGCCTCAAAACCAGCTACAGGAGCCGATTTCGGGAAGTCACAGGCTTCCCGCACATCAAAGCGGCAGAGCCGCTATAAATTTTTAAATTAAAATGCGCCGGTCGCGCGCGCCATCACGTTTTCCGGAGTCGCTTCGGCGCGGGTGAATTCGCCTGCCACGCGACCTTCGCGTAAAACGATGACGCGGTCGGAAAGTCCTAAAACTTCCGGCAACTCCGATGACACCATGACAATCGCCAGCCCCGTTCGCGCCAGCGCATCAATCTGCGTGTAGATTTCCTGCTTTGCGCCAATATCAATGCCGCGCGTCGGTTCATCCAAAAATAGAACTCGCGGATTGTTCAGCAACCATTTCGCCAGCACGACCTTTTGCTGATTGCCGCCCGAAAGCGTTCCGACAATGGTAAACACCGAGTTGGCTTTTACCCGCAAATCTTTCATCGCCTGATTTCCCGCAGCAATCTCTCTATCCAGGTTGGTCACAAACCGACCCGAAAGCGTTTCAAGCCCGGCAAGCGTCATGTTTTTTAAAATCGTCTGTTCCAGCACCAACCCGTAACGCTTGCGGTCTTCGGTCACAAAGCCGATGCCATTTTTTATCGCATCGGCAGGCGTGGCGATTTTCAAGCGCTTGCCTTGGACGAAAACTTCGCCGCTGGCGCGACCACTGTGCGCGCCGAAAATACTCATCAACAGTTCGCTGCGCCCCGCGCCCATCAGTCCCGCTATACCTAACACTTCGCCGCGTTTTACCGTGAAACTCACATCATCAACAATTTTTTTGCGCGTCTGTAAATCTTCAACCGTCAAGTTGCGCACCTCAAACACCACATCGCTTGGGGTGCGGGTATCGGGCGGAAAAATTTGATTGACTTCACGCCCGACCATTTTGGCAATCACCTGCGCTTCGTTAGTCTCTGGAGTTTTTACCGTATCAATGGTTTTGCCATCGCGCAGCACGGTGATGCGGTCACTGATGCGAAAGACTTCTTCGAGTTTGTGCGAAATATAAATCATGCCGACGCCGCGTTCGCGCAGCTTGTTCAAAATGTTGATGAGGGTTTCGACTTCCGTATCGGTAAGCGCGGCGGTCGGTTCATCAAGCACGAGAATGCGCGCATCCTGCCCTAAAGCTTTGGCAATTTCGACCAACTGTTGTTGTCCGATGCCGAGCTGTCCGACGGGCGTTTGCGGATTGATATTGAGATGCAGCCGATCAAGCAATTCCGCCGATTTTTGATACAACTCGTGCCATTGAATGACGCCGAATTTGCGCGGTTCGCGCCCCAGAAAAATATTTTCACCGACGGTCATTTCCGGCACCAGCGATAATTCCTGAAAGATGATGGCAACCCCTGCGGCTTCGGAATCGCGTATGCCGCTGAAGCGTTTCACTTCGCCATCAATTAAAATTTCGCCGCCGTGTTCGCTCGCCGGATAGACGCCGCTCAGCACCTTCATCAGCGTCGATTTGCCTGCGCCGTTTTCACCGACGAGCGCATGAATCTCGCCTGCCTGTAAATCAAAGGTCACCCCATCAAGGGCGCGAACCCCCGGAAAGGTCTTGGTAATCTCGCGCATTTCTAAAAGCATAGATTTGTACTTTGTGCTTTGTACTTTGTGCTTTGTATTCCCTGTGTAGGGCTTTGCTCTTCGTCTTAATATTCAACAAGTAACCTAAAAACGAAGTACAAAGCACAAAGTACAAAGCACTATTTCTTATAAATTTCTTCGCGTTTTTGATAGCCATCGGCAATCACCGTGCTATCAAGGTTCGATTTATCAACAATGATAGGTTCGAGCAAAATCGACGGCACATCGATTTTGCCGTTATTGACCAAGCCGTTGGTATCGAGAGTTTCGCGACGCGCAAGGGCGACGGCGGCTTCGGCAGCGCGCACTGCAAGTTTGGCAATCGGTTTATAAACCGTCATCGATTGTGTACCGGCAACGATGCGTTGCAATGCCGCAAGTTCGGCGTCCTGCCCTGATACCAGAACTTTTCCGGTGAGGCGTTGTTCCTGCAAAGCCTGAATCGCGCCGCCCGCCGTGCCGTCATTTGAAGCGACCACCGCAACGACATTGTTGTTGGCTTGGGTTAAGGCGTTTTCCGTGTGTTTCAGGGCTTCGTTGGGTTGCCAATCCCTTGCCCACTGGTCGGTGACGATTTTAACGTCGCCGCGCGCAATTGCCGGGTTGAGAATATTCATTTGCCCTTCGCGAAACAGTTTCGCGTTATTGTCGGTTGGCGCGCCGCCAATCAAAATATAATTTCCCCTGGGGGCGCGGTCTAAAAGATATTTCGCCTGCAACTCGCCGACTTTGATGTTGTCAAACGACACATATAAATCGGGCTGCGATTCTTTCACCAACCGGTCATAGCTGAGAACCGGAACGCCTTGCGCTTTTGCCGAATTGACCGCTGCGCCCGAAACTTCTGCGTTATGCGGCACGATGACCAACACATCGATGCCCTGAGTGAGCAGATTTTCGACCTGTTTGTTTTGCACATCATCGTTGCTGTCGGCGGAAAGATAGATCACTTCAGCGCCGAGTTCTTTGGCGCGCGCGACAAATAAATCGCGGTCGTGTTGCCAGCGTTCTTCTTTGAGCGTATCAAATGAAAGCCCGATGCGGATGGGACCTTCTTTTTTGATAATCCCTTGTTCCTGCGGTCCGCAAACACAAGCGGTGAAAAAAACGACGATGAGCGCAATGATTAACAATTTGGTTTTGAGAGCCACATTCATAGATGACAATCCCTTCAACTCGCGAATGAAGATTGATACTGATTTTTACTAAAACGATTTAGAGCTAAGAATTTCGCACAAATCATTTCACATTATCGTTTTTTCTTCAATGCCTCGGCGATGGCTTTTTCGGCAAGCGGTGCCATCACGGCATAACCTCTGGCATCGGCATGGAGTCCATCATAGGTGAGGTCTTCTTTTAAAAAGCCTTTATCATCGACCATCGCCGAATAGTAATCGAGGTAAACGACATCATTTTTTATGCAGAATTGTTTGAGCCATTCATTGAGGGCGCGAATCTTTTCGGGCGGGCGACGCGCGGTCTGCAAAAGCGGTTTTCCCTCTTTATTTTTTTTGTAATCGCAAACCGGCAACAGCGAGGCGAGCACCACGCGAATGCCATTGGCGCGGGCAATCTCGGTCATCGAAGTGAAATTGTCCTGAATCATCTCTGATGTTGAAGGTCCGGTATTACCGGCAATGTCATTCGTGCCGGCAAGGATGACCACCACTTTCGCTTTGAGCGCCACGACATCCTGACGAAATCGCAAAAGCATTTGCGGCGTCGTTTGCCCACCGATGCCGCGATTGACATAAGGCTTGCCGGGAAAGAAACCGCCAAAGCCTTCGTTATCCCAGAGGTCGGTAATCGAATCGCCCATAAACACCACGCGGTTTTCGTTTTTGGCGGGCGGCGCGAGTTTGGCGTTCGCCTCCTGAAAACGCTTGAGCATCGCCCAGTCCTTGGTCATCGTGTCGTAAAGCGACGCTTTGTATTTCAGATAATCGAGGTCTTGCTGTTCCTGAGCAAAAGCCGAACCGGTGAATACCAAAAGAAACCAAACAACGGTTGGAAAAAACACAAACCTTTTTTTCATAGCACCCTCAAGCAATCTACAACACAGCGCGACGATTTAATCAGAAGACCAGGTTTCTGTCTAATGATTGAACCCTCGCGGTTTTTGAATTTTAAAATTTGGGTTGTCGTAATACTGCTGAGATTTGTCGGATTTCAATCGCGCACATTTTACTCTAAGACCGGTAATGAGGAAACCTCAGTTCTAGATGGATTGCGTACAGACTCGTATGCAATCCACACAAAAAGTTCAGGAGGCATACAGAACCCCCGATAATCAACGTCTTTTTTACTTACAACAAATGTCGGCAATAAAATATTTTTTCAATGAGGGCAGCCTGATTAAAAAATTCACCTGATGTCTGGTCAATTCCCAATGCCGGTGTTGATTTGCTGATAAAGGGGACGGAAACCCCAAGTGAAAATCCGGCAATTGCCATCATCAGGTGGTTTAGAACTCAATCTGGGGTTCATTCATTTTAGCTTTACCTTTAGGCGTTTGCTGTGCGTCTTCATTTTGCGCTTCTTGCAAAAGCGAATTGATTCGGAAAACGATTTATTGTCCGCAACAAGGCAGAGGCACACGATAAAAGCGAGCAAATTATTCAATTTTTCCCGGCAAAATTGCGCCTGCGCCGGATAAAACCGGCTATGGGCATAGAAGTTGCGACTGGTTGGGTTGTCGTTTGACTGGCTCTCCAAAGATCGACGCAACGACTAAGAAGAATAAAAACAGAAGGACGAGCAAGGATGTGTAAGGCAGTATATTTTGAAATGTCCCGGAGGTTTGCGCTTAGAGCAACAAATTCAAACAATCTAAAATCAATTTTGCCAATCTTGCTGATTTTTACTCTGATCGGTTCCGGGTGGGCACAGAAAAATCTTTCATTTGATGAGACCTATCATCAGGCATTAAAAAAGTATCACAACAATAATTACGATGGCGCGATTGCCGATTTTGATAAACTCATTGCCACTTATCTACAGACCAGGAGTTCTCAACATCGTTTCAATGGAGCCTCACCTGCGGATGAGACTATCGCGATTTCCTATGACAATGTGGTGGTTTTGGTGCCGCGTACCGCAGCTATCTATTCGGCAAGAGGGTTGGCCTGTTTTGCCAAAGGCAGTATGCAGGATGCCATACGGGATTTTGAAAGCGCCACAGCTATCGCTCCCAATTTTGATGAAGCCTTCGTTAATTTAGGGGTTGCCAGACAAGCCGCAGGCGATTTGCAAGGGGCGATTGAAGCTTATAAAAAAGCGATTCTTATTCGACCGGTTAATGCCGTGGCATTTTATAATTTAGGCACCGCTTACTATCTTCAAAAAGAGTATGACCTGGCGTTAGAAAATTTGACGAAATCAATTGAACTGTATCCGCAAAAAGAAACCGCCTTCCTGAATCGCGGCAATGCCTGGCTGGAAAAAGGTTACAATGATAAAGCTTTTGATGATTATCAAACTGCTCTGAAACTCAATAACAAATCAGCCGGAGCCAATTGCAACCTGGGGGTTATTTACTTCATCCGCCGGGACTATACGACGGCTGCAAGCTATTTCAATCGCGCCATTAACCTGGACGCCAAATTACATTCTGCATATCTGAATCGAGGGATGCTCAGATATGCTCAGGGCAATCAGGCAGAAGCCGATAAAGATTTCGACAAATGCGAGACCCTTGACAGTGGATGTAAACAACAGGCGATGGGAAAAATGAAAAAATGGTCGGAATACAACCTGGCATCCAAAAAATAACTCAGAAGTCGGAAACGATTTTTGTGGAAGAATACACTGTTCATTGGAGAAAAAGTTATGGAAAGCAGAGCAAAACTTTTCGGTCATCCGATTCACCAGATTCTGATTGTGTTTCCTCTCGGTTTGCTGGCAACATCGGTGATTTTTGACATCATTTATCTGATTACAGAGAATCGTCGCTGGTCGGAAATCGCGTTCTGGATGATTGCCGCCGGGGTAATTGGCGGCGCGTTAGCGGCACCTTTCGGTTGGATTGATTTTCTGGCGATTCCACAAAACACGCGGGCTAAAACGATAGGTCTGCTTCATGGCGCGCTCAATGTCGTGGTGCTGGGTTTGTTTGTGGCAAGTTGGTTTCTCAGGCGCGATTTTCCAAGCGAACCAAGCGTCATCGCACTGGCGCTTTCGTTCGCGGCTTTCGCCATTGCCGGGGTAAGCGGGTGGCTTGGCGGCGAACTGGTAGACCGTTTAGGCATTGGTGTGGATGATGGCGCACATGTCAATGCGCCGAGTTCGCTGACGCACAAAACCGTAGGTTGAAAAACGGGAGGCAAGATATTCCACCTGTGGGATTGTTGCCTGGGGTGTCGTGCGCCCTTGCCGGGGTAAAGCAGCATTGAACCCGGATTAGCTACGATACGCTTCGCGCCCGCGACCTTGTACGGGTATGCCTTGTGCAGCGAGCACTTCGGTTTGCAAAGCGAACATACATGCTGCCGCTTCATCTATCTTTCGCGTGAAAGCGATGGAACCTTTGAGCACCGGCATCAATTTTTCTTTGTCCTGTATGCGCGCCGGGGGGTATTCGTGTTCAACAACCAGTTGCGTACTCGCGACATCAAGTTGCAATAGCTCACGCGCCGCCAGTTGATGATCCAGCCAATCGACTGTGCGATTCTGTAAATAGGCGAGCGGGTCGTGTCGCGCCGTTCCCGGCAATTCGTGTTCGCATAAAACCGTCTGCTTTTTCCAGGCATTCGACTGGTCGGCAGGGTTATCCGAAGGTTTGCCGTTTATCCAATCGCCGCGTTCAACCGTTTGCCCGCCATAACCCCAGGCTGCGACTCCACGGGCATCAATGACTTGACCTTTGACGTGAAACCCGCCGATTAAAAAGTTGTAGCCTTCGTCTTTCAGGTATTGAAAAATCGAGCGCGTGTCCTGTCCCATCAAAATCGCGTGCGACGGGTCGTAATGGATGCGGAATTGATCGCCGACGCCGGCGCGTTCACAGATGCGATGCAGGGCAATCCAGGTGCCCGGCGCATAGGCGATGTTGTTATGAAAATTGTCGCCGGTTGTCCAGCCGGGCATCGGACATTGTTCGACGCGATAGGTCAGATTGCGGGCTTTGGCTTCTTGGAGAAGCGGTACAAAATTTTCCGCAAAATCAATGAGATTCTGATCCATGCTCAGTTTCTGATTGCGCCCCACAAACCCGCACACCGCATCGACGCCTAAAAGCGCCGCCGCATCGAAAATGCGCAACATGAAATCATGTTTTTTCTTTCTAATCGCCGGGTCATCGTGCAGCATATTATCGAAATAACCTAAATCCGATATGCCAATCTTGTAGGCATCAAGCGCCGCCTGCACCCGGTTGGCGCGCTCTTTATTAAACGGTTGGCGTAAATCCAGCGTGTTGGCTACGGGGTCGAGCATGGCTTCGGCGGGAACATCGGATTCGGTGGGGTGAAGCGCGGCGGAGATTTGAATATTGTCAACGCCGAGTTCGCTGGCAAACGCGACCCAATCTTCAATCGCCCGATCCGGGTCAGGGTCGCGCACTTCGCGCGGCGTCAACTCCTGCAAGGCTGCGGTTAAAACACTGATTTTCATGAATTGCGGTTGGAAATCTTTGACAGACAATTTATCACCTCTACTGATTGAGATTTGTCGGAATATCGCAGCGGATGCGATGTGCGGCTAAACCTTAGCCTGTGTGATTCCATAGCGTCAAGTTTTCGATTAGGATTCAGGATTCAGGGATTGACACTCATATTTCGCAACCCCTCAGCGATTGACATATCGTTTGTCGCGTAGCATCATCAGTGCCGTTCCGACTGGAAATAAAAAGTGATGAGTAATGAGTGATGTGTGATGAGTTGGAAAGTTTCAGCTATCGCTCATTACTCATTACTCATCACTCATCACTTTTTTATCAGAGGCATTATGAATATCATCAGCAGACGTAATTTAATTAAAGGAATCGGCGCGACAACATTTTCAGCCATGATACTAAAAGATTTCACCTCGTCGGCATTTGCGATGCAGCGCATCGTGAAAAACGGCAGACTCAAACAATCGGTTTCGCGTTGGTGTTACGGCAAAATTCCGCTTGATGATTTTGCCCGCGCGGTTGCCGACATAGGACTCACGGCAATTGATTTACTCGAAGAGAAAGAGTGGGCACCGATTGCCAAATACGGCTTGATTTGTTCGATGGGATACGCCGGTGGCGGTACGATTCCGAAAGCCTTGAACGACAAAGCCAATCACGATGCCATCGTCAAAAATTTTGAAGCGACGATTCCGCGCGCCGCCAAAATGAAAGTGCCAAACGTCATCACCTTTTTCGGCAATCGTCAAAATCAAAGCGATGAACAGGCGAAAGAAAACTGCATCATTGGATTGAACCGCGTCAAAAAAGTTGCTGAAAACGAAGGGGTGACGATTTGCGTCGAACTGTTAAACAGCAAAGTTGACCACAAAGGCTATCAGGGCGACTATACGCCATTCGGCGTTGAAGTGATTAAAGCGGTCGCTTCGCCGCGTGTGAAACTGCTCTATGACATTTATCATATGCAAATCATGGAAGGCGACATCATCCGCACGATTCGCCAGAACATTGATTACATCGCGCATTTTCATACGGGCGGTGTGCCGGGACGCAACGAACTGGACAATACCCAGGAACTCAACTGGGCGACCGTCTGCAAAGCCATCGCCGATTTAGGATTCAAAGGCTACGTCGCCCATGAATTCGTCCCCAAACGCGACCCACTCACTTCACTTCGCGAAGCCGTCGCGCTGTGCGACGTGTAACAGAAGAAAGGGAGATAGGGAGATAGAAGAACTTCCGCAGCTTTTTTGTTTTCTAAAACCGCATAGTGTTAAGTAAAAGCGGCTCAGGGGTTGATAAAAATCTCCCCTTCTCCCTATCTCCCTTTCTCCCCTTCTTCTTCTTCACCGCTAGACCTTCCGCGTCTTCCACTTGCCGCGACGGAAAAGCAGGATGCCGACGACGGCGACCATAGATTCCGCTAAGGCAATGGCGATGAACACGCCTTTGGTGCCAAGCGACGTTCTCGTTGCCAACAAATAGGCGAGCGGTATCTGAAACAACCAGTGACAAAACAGATTGATATAGGTTGGCGTTGTGGTGTCGCCCGCTCCGTTAAACGATTGCACAACCACCATGCCATAGGCATAAAACAAATAACCGAATGCCAGATAGCGCAAACAATTCACGCCAAAGGGAATCACTTCCGGGTCGTTGATGAAGATGCCAATCAAGCTTTCGGCGAACAAAACATACACCAGCGCGATGCTCACCATATAAACCGCATTCAAATGTCCGGTCATCCAGACAGATTTTTCGGCGCGTTCAGGTTTATGCGCGCCGAGATTTTGTCCAACCAGCGTTGCCGCCGCCATGCACATGCCAAACGACGGCAAGATGGAAAAGATAACGATGCGTATGGCAATGGTGTATCCGGCAACCGCTGCTGCGCCGAAGGTCGCGATGATGCGCACCAGTCCAATCCAGCTTGAAGTCGCAACCAATATCTGAAACATGCCGCCGAGCGACAAGCGGAAAAGTTTTATCAATACATCAGGCTTGATTCGCAATTGACTCGGTCGGATATGCACACGCGCATTGCCACTCATTAAAAAGTAGAGTTGAATCAATACGCCAGTGCCGCGACCGATGCTGGTTGCCACGGCTGAACCCATTACGCCGAGTTGAGGAAACGGACCCCAACCGAAAACAAACAACGGAACCAGGATGATGTTGATAATGTTGGCGACCCACAACACCCGCATGGCGATTGCCGCATCACCCGAACCGCGAAACACTGCGTTCAATAAAAACAACAGCATGATAATCACATTTGCGCCCAGTATGACCCGACCATATCCTGCGCCGGTTGTGATGATGCCTTCACTTGCGCCCATCAAATGAAACAGTTTGGGGGTGAAGAAAATCCCGATAAGGCTGATCGGAATCGAAACCAGGATGGCGATAAAGATGGCTTGTGCAGCGGTGGCGGATGCGCCTTCCGGGTCTTTTTCACCGATGCGTCGCGCAACCGTCGCAATCACCGCGGTGCTGAGTCCCATCGCCACGGTAAAAACCAGTGAGAGCATGGATTCGGTGATGCCGACGGCGGCAACCGCATCGGCTCCGAGTTTGGCAACCCAGAAAGCGTCAACCACGCCGAACAGCGATTCCATCAACATTTCTAAAATCATGGGAATCGAAAGCAAAACCACTGCCCGCCTGATACTGCCTTCGGTGAAATCCTGACGTGAACCGAGAATGGCTTCCCGCAAGGTTGCCAGTATGCCGCTCTTTTTATGCGCCGTATGCGTAGTGGTCTCAGCCACTTCCATGACTTGTGTTTCTTCAGGGTAATTCATTTAAACCTCGCTTTGATAAACGCCTGTGAGCGTATGAAAAATCGTGTTGAAAGGCTCACGCGAGAGAGAAAAACGCTGTGCCTGCTCGTCGCCTGAACACACGAAGACTTATAATTGGAAAAAAATTTCTTGGGCGAGAACTATTCGGTTGGAATCAAAACATTTCCATTGACTTCATCAGATTCACCAGTTTTTTTGTTGAATCAATTTTGCAGCAACCTTATGTATCGGAAACCCTGTTGAATGTTGACTGCAAATTCGCTTACGTCAGTTATTACTGTGCGGTTTCAAATTACTTTCACACAGTTTTAACGACGCCGCAGTTTAACACAATGTGCATCATTTGCACACCATTTGTTGAAGACCAATTCTTGATGTATGCAGTTCAAATACAAAACACAGTAAATCGAAAACTTTTTTTCAACTTCCGTCTGTTCGGTTATTTCCGTTTGTTCCGTACGCTCTAAATCTTCTGCCAAAATATTATTCAGGTAACTCTTCTTTCGCCGGTTCAGGCAGTTTGAAGCTGAGCGCCAGATTAATGCCATAAACCAGAAACGCCACTGCCGCTGCGGCATACGCCAGATGTTTTGCAGGTGTATCGCCCGGCATTGTCGCAGCGATTTGTGTGGTCAGTAGCGGCGCTGATGCGCCAATCATGCGTCCGCCAATATTGGCTGCAAAACTTTCACCGGTGCCGCGTAAATGCGTCGGGTACACACGCGGCAGATAATTGCCCCAGAAACTGAGTTGGGCAACGGTTAAGAAACCTGCAACGAACATGCCCCATTTAAGCACACCAAGATTGCTCACCGCCGGAAAGATGAACACCAGTGGCACAAGAATTATTCCCGGCAGTAAAAAGACGCGAATCAATTTGCGGCGCGATAAAATATGAACCGCAAGGTAGGCGAGCGCGAAACGCCCGACAAGTCCGCCCATCTCTTGCCACAGCTGCACACCGGAAACCGTCGCGGCGATGATGCGTCCCCGTTCAGGCGGCGGCATACTGGCATCCACAGGCACGAGTGCCGGAACAATTTGCGGAATCTGTTGAATCGCGCCGAATGCCGCGCCCAGACTACAGGCAAACATAATCGCCGTGATAATCGTAGTGCGGCGGTATTCGGGTTTGAAAAGCTGCGCAATGCTTGGACGTTTGAGCGTACCGGCGGCGCGTTTCTCTTTCCACACCGGGGATTCAGGCAAAAACGGACGAATGAAAATCAAGGGAATCGCCGGAATGAGTCCCGAAATTAACAGGTAACGCCAGCTTGCATGTTCGCCGTAAATTGCCGGAAGCGAATTCAATGAAGTGGCAATCAGGTAAGCGACGCCGCTCACCATCACGCCGCCAAACGATGAGAACGCCTGCGTGTAACCGAGCACCGCTTCACGCTGTTTGGGATGCGAAAACAACTCTGCAAGCCACGCCACCGCCGCGACGAATTCGACGCACACACCGATAAAAGTGGTGCAGCGCAAAAAGAGCAGCATTGGCAGTGAGGTTGAAAAACCGGCAGCGAATGCTGAGATGGCGTAAACCAGAATGCTCCAGGTGAGCACGCGGCGACGCCCCAAGCGGTCAGTCAAATAACCGCCCAAGAGTCCAAAGATGCCGCCGCTCACCGCCGGTACATAAAAAAACAAATCGCGCCAGAAATTGTAATTCGCGGTGCCGAATTGCAATCCGCCCAAGCCTTCTAACGCCGGACGAATAATCAACGGCAACATCAACAATTCATAAGTGTCAAAGGCAAAACCGATAACTGCGATGATGCAAATCAGCCATTGAACACTGGTCAGGCGTGGCGCATTTTCAGGCATGTCCGTTGAAGTCATAAGCAATTGATAGAAAGCGAAAATTGGATTTTTACTGCCATTCCACTGAAAGCCGCCGTGATGCTACACCATTTCTTCGCGTCGTGAAAAGTAACGCGCAAGAGTCGCTGCACTCGGTTTGGCTGTGAGTTTGGAAACCACAAACATCAACAGCGCAGAGATGATGACCATCGGCACCACAGGCATGAGTCCAAAAACGGCGGTGCCGCCAGCGGTGCGCGATAAAATTTCAACGCCGCCCACTGACCACACAACCACAGGCGGGCCGGGCGCGGGCGTCGGCATACTGGCTTGAAAGACGGCAACTGCCGCGACCGCAAAAAACGCCCACAAGGTTGACGCAAGCGCGCCCCATTTGGTGCTGCCTTTCCAAAACAGCGCGCCAATTAGTAACGGCATCAACGCTGAATAACCCGAAAAGGCATACTGCACCGCGAGATCAAAAATCGCCTGCGGTGAGCGTAGCGCGATGATGTAAGCGAAAATGGTAATGAGGATGATGAACACCCGCCCGGTTTGAATCTGCACATGTTCGCCGAATCGCCGCTTGCCGCCATAAAACGCAAATACGTCTTCGGTAAACATGGTCGACAGCGCGAGAATTTGTGAATCGCTCGCCATCACCGCCGCCATAATGCCTGCGCCGAGAAGTCCGGCAAGCCACAAAGGCGCGAAGCGTTCAAGCATCACCAGCAACACATCATCGGCATTGGTTTTGGCGCGCACCTGGTTGCGTTCTTCAGGGGTCATTCGCGCGCCTTCGATTGCAAGCTGGCGGCGCGCTTCGAGTTTCTGTTGAATCTGCGGCGCATCGGTCAAACGATTTGCCATCACCCCTAAAAACACGCATGGAACCCACAACACAATCATGCAAATCGGATAAAAAAGAATGGTCTTTTTGAACTGACTCATCTTCTTTGCGGTCAGACAAAACATGGTCATATGCGGAAAGTTGATGGATGAGAGCGGAATGAAAGTGTAGCTCAAAAAGAAAAGGGGCGCGACCCGTTCGCGGGTCATCAGCGGCGCGGTTGCAGGCGAAGCGAGCATCGCTTCAACGGATTCACCAAAGCCGCCCATCCCTGCGCCAATCACCATAAAGGCGATGGCTCCGAAGCATAAAAAGAGCGTCGTTTGAAAGGTATTCACCCATGCAGTGCCGCGCATTCCGCCGAAAAACACGTAGCACATCACCACTGCCGCAACCAATGCGCCGCCGAACCAGAAGGGCACGCGCCCGCCGCTAATCGCGCTTAGAGCCGTGCCCCCGCCCATCACCCCGATGATGATGTAAGGCACTAAAAATACAGCCTGCACGGCAAATATTACCGTGCCGATGTGCGAACATTCCCAGCGGTCGCGAAACATCTGCACAGAGGTAATGAAGCCTTGCCGTTTGCCGAGTGCCCATATGCGTGTGCCAATAAAAAAAAGTGAAAGCGGAATGATGAGCGCCGACGATGACGCCATCAGTCCATAAGTCACAATGCCATTGTTGAACGCATGACCCGATGAACCGAGTATCGCAAACGCCGTCATGTTAGTGCCGAAAAGCGACAGCAGGAAGACATATTGACCGAGCGAACGATTGGCAAGGAAATAGTCTTCGGCGCGGTCTTTCGATTTGCGAAAGGCGAAGATGCCGATGTAGAGGACGACGGCAAGATAAGCGAAAACAAATATTGCAGCAATCAACGCGCGTCTTCCTCCTCGCGTTGATGTAAAGACATTTCCTGCTCAACCTCTTCTTCGAGGTGCGCAGGCCAAGCCTCGCGGATTAACACCCACATCACTGCTGACACCGCAAGCGTATAAATGGCGTGATAAAAAATGCCGACGGGAAGAAAACCGAAAGCCAATGGGCGGGCATCGCGCCAGAACCAGAAGTCCTGATGCAGCACATACAGCACGACAACGAGAAGCGTGAGCCAAGCTTTTTTCATAGGCATTTCGTAACTGTTGGCTGGTTGCCTGCGTACTATTGCACGTCACAGCGGCAAATTGCAACGGGTGGTAGCGGTTGGTAGAATGGAATCTCATTAGACTCCAACCTTAAAACTTACTGAAGGAAAGTCAGCGATAGCCATGTTGTACACAAAATTTTGTTCCCGCCTTTTTTCACATTTTTTTATCATCGGTTTTCTGGTTGGCAATCTCTTCGCCCTGAATGGCTTTGCGCAAACCACCAGTTCCATTACAGGGGTGGTGGCGGATCAAACCGGCGCGGTTGTTGCAGGCGCAAAGATCACGGCGCGCAGTATTGACACCAATTTCACGCGCGCCACGCAAAGCGACGACGAGGGTCGGTTCACCTTTCAGGAGATGCGCGTCGGGCGTTATGAGATTCGCGCCGAACAGCGCGGATTCAAATCCTGGTCGCGCAAAGACATCGTTTTAACGCTGGGTGAAACGGCAGTGGTTAATGTGGCGTTGGAACCCTCCGGGGTTGAAGAGAAGGTTACTATCGACGACACCAGCAACACGCCTTTGGTCAATACGCAAACGCCGGAACTCAGCTACCTTGTCAATGAACGCGCTATCCGGGAATTGCCCTTGAATGGCAGAAACTATACTGACCTTGCTTTGTTGCAACCCGGCGTCATCGCTTTTCCCAATCGTGATGGCGGCTCGATTGTGGCGCACGGACTTGGCACAAGCGTCAACGGGCAGGATTTGCGCTCGAATGTTTATTTGATCGATGGCACCGTGCAAAATGATTTTACGAATGGTCCTGCCGGCAGCGCCGCCAACACCGTACTCGGAGTCGAAACCATTCAGGAATTTCGCGTCGAGTCGAATTCTTACA
Source organism: Acidobacteriota bacterium (assembly GCA_040754075.1). Lineage (NCBI taxonomy): Bacteria > Pseudomonadati > Acidobacteriota > Acidobacteriota bacterium. The sequence goes on along the minus strand of JBFMDH010000017.1, from coordinate 55,892 downwards.
GCGCCGAGTTCGGGCGCAATTTCGGCGGGCAAATCAATGCGGTTTCCAAAGCCGGGACGAATGAATTTCACGGGACGCTTTTTGAATTTCTGCGCAATGATAATTTCGATGCGCGCAATTTTTTTGACCCGACACGAAAACCTGACTTTAAACGTAATCAATTCGGCGGCATTTTCGGTGGTCCCATCAAACGCGATAAAACCTTCTTCTTTTTCGGCTATGAAGCTTTAATTGAACGGCTCGGAAAAACTATCTCGTCCGTCGTTCCCGATGACAATGCGCGACGCGGCATTCTGCCTAACCCCGCAAACCCTGCTCAAACTATCACCGTCAATATCAATCCGGTGGTTGTGCCCTACCTCAACGAAATTCCGCGAGCCAATGGCGCGAATTTAGGCGGCGGGCTGGCGGCTTTCAATTTCGGTTTCAATCAAACGGTTGACCAGCATTTCTTGCAAAGCAGAGTTGATCATGCTTTCAATGATTTCAATCGCTCGTTCATTCGTTACACCTTCGATGATGCAGACCAGTTTTTGCCGACCGACTTTCCGCAATTTCCGCGTTCGTTCCTGTCGCGCAATCAATTCGCTACCTTGCAACATGACTGGGTGACTTCACCGCTTACGATTCACACCTTTCGCGGCGGCTTCAGTCGCACGCACATCGGGCAAGATGTACAGGCAAACACGACAACGCCATTGCAACCCTTTGTTCCGGGCAGACTCGTCGGCGACATAGACATTGGCGGGATGCCGCGTTTCGGGCCGCAATCATCCGTGAATGTCACACTCGTACAAAATGTTTTCAGTTTTGAACACCACTTTGCTTACACGCGCGGACGACACAATTTGAAATTTGGCGAACTCATCGAGCGTTATCAAGACAACATGGTCAATCCGACTTTTTCGCTCGGCATTTATACCTTCCCGGATTTGCGTTCATTTCTGGAAAATCGCCCGCAGCGATTTTTAGGGCTTCCACCGCAAGGCGCGCTCGACCGTTACTGGCGCTTCACGCTCTTTGGTTTTTTTGCGCAGGACGATTTTCGCATCAGCCCGCGCCTCACCCTGAATCTCGGTTTGCGATACGAAGCCGCGACTATGCCGGTTGACCTTTACGGACGCGATTCCGCGCTCATCAATTTAAGCGACCCCGCGCCCACCGTCGGCGAGCTTTATAAAAATCCGACCAGGAAAAATATTTCGCCGCGACTTGGATTCGCCTGGGATTTATTCGGCGATGGCAAGATGAGTTTACGCGGCGGCTATGGCATCTATTTCAACACCAACAATCAACAGAACCTGATTGTCACGGTTACCAATCCACCGGCAACGCCGCGCATCATCATTGCCAATCCGACATTTCCCAATCCGCCGTTTGAACGCGGCATCGGCAATTCGATTCGTCCGGTCGAGTACAATTTAAAAAATCCCTATGCGAGCATCTACAATTTGAATCTGCAACGCGAACTCTGGTTCAACACGGTGGTGACCCTTGGTTATGCGGGGGCGCGTGGCATTCATTTGCTGAGAAACACCGATGCTAATATTCCGACGCCGCAACGCCTGCCGGACGGTACGCTCTTTTTTCCGGTTGGACAAGCGCGACCGAACACGGCGTTTTCAACTATCGAACTCAAAAAGAGCGATGGCAATTCGTGGTATAACGCTTTGATTTTTGAAGTGCGCAAACGCTGGAGCGCGGGACTCGAATTTCAATCTTCTTATACCTTCTCGCGCACGCTTGACACCACGCAAGCTTCGACCTTCTTCTCGGATTCAACCACCGGCTCGGTTTCGGCTTTCCCGGAATTTCCCGGTTTTCAGTACAACAAAGGACTCGCCGATTTTCATGCGAAACATAACTGGGTAGTCAATTTCATCTGGGCTTTGCCGTTTGCTAAGGGCAAAGCAGGTTTGACCGGAAAACTTTTAGATGGCTGGCAACTGGTCGGCATCAGCAACAGGCGAAGCGGCAATCCGCTCACCGTTTTTGTGTCGCGCAATCGTTCGCGTTCGCAATGGTCGCCCTCGCAAGCGCCCGGCATCGGCTTTGACCGTCCAAGCCTTGCGCCCGGTTTTACACACCAAACCGCAGTGACCGGCAATCCCAATCAATACTTCAATCCCGCAGCATTCGTGTTGCAAGCGGCAGGAACTTTGGGCAATATAGGGCGCAACACGTTCACGGGACCGAACCTCCGAACCTTCGATTTGTCAGCCGTAAAAAACACGCGGGTGTCATGGCTTGGCGACAGTGGCAACATTCAATTGCGCGTCGAAGCGTTCAATCTGTTCAATCGGACGAATTTCGGGGCACCGAGTTTGATTGCCTTTGCGGGAGCCGCAGACAATGAAAAACCGCTGGCAACTTTCGGGCGCATTCGCTCGACCGTGACTTCCGCAAGACAGATTCAACTGGGGCTGCGAATCGTGTTTTAAGCGAGGCTTCTTATGAAGAAAAAATTGGCGTCACAAATGCTGAGAAGAGGAGAAGAGGAGAAGGGGAGAAGGGGAGAAATAAAATCCTTCACTGCTTCACTGCTTCACCACGTCACCGCTTCTTTCCTTATCGTTATTTCGATTTTCCTTTTTGATACAAACAAAGCAACAGCGCAGGAGTGGTCGCAATTTCGCGGGCCCAATGGCAGCGGCATCTCGGCGACAAAAAATTTGCCTGTTGAATTCAATCCCCAAAAAAATGTGCTCTGGAAAACCCCTTTGCCGCAGGGACATTCATCGCCGGTTTTAGGCACGGATAAAATCTTTGTCACCGGTTTTGAAGGCACCCACCTGTTCACGATTGCGCTCGACCGCAAAACCGGAAAGTTGCTCTGGAAAAAAGAAGCCCCGCGCCCGCGCGAAAATTTTTTACAGAAACCCAATAACCCGGCTTCGCCCAGCCCTGTGACCGATGGACAAAATGTCTTTGTCTTCTTTCAGGATTTTGGCTTGCTCGCTTATAACAAAGATGGCAAAGAGAAATGGCGCATTCCATTGGGTCCTTTTAACAGCGCCTTTGGCATGGCAGCATCACCGATTCTCGTCGAAGACAAAGTGATTTTGCCCTGCGACCAGGACACCAACTCTTTCATGATTGCAGTCGATAAAAACACCGGGCGTGAAAAATGGAGAGTGAAACGACCCGGCGTGATTTCCGGGTACTCGACGCCGATTCTTTACAAGCCCAAAGACGGCGGATTGCAATTGGTGATTGCCGAATCGTTTCAACTGACGGCGTATGCGGTGGCGACCGGCGAAAAGGTCTGGTGGGTGCGCGGTCTTGCCTGTGAAATGAAATCCGTGCCTTCCGTGCAAAACGAAATTTTGTATGTCAACGGCTGGGGCTTTGCCGAAAACCAGCAGGGCATGCAGGTCAAGGTCATGGCTTTTGACGAAGCGTTGGCGAAAGGCGATGCCGATAAAGACGGAACGCTCGCGCTTGCCGAAGGGGTTGACGAGCGCACCAAAAATAAAGCCTATTTTCAGATATTCGACCTCAATCGTGACGGCAAACTTGAAAGAGCGGAATGGGAAACCTATCGCGCCATGATGGCTTCGGAAAATGGCTTGATGTCGATTAAACTCGGCGGGCGCGGCGATATGACGGAAAAGGCGGTGCGCTGGAAATATACCAAGCCGGTTCCGCAAGTGCCTTCAACCTTGCTCTATCAAGGGGTGCTCTATATGGTCAACGACAGCGGCATTTTGATTTCGTTCAACCCGGAAACCGGCGCAATCATCAAGCAGGGGCGACTCAAAGGCGCAATTGATAAATATTTCGCCTCGCCTGTGGGCGCGGATGACAAGGTTTATTTAATCAGTCAGGATGGCACCGTTTCAGTTGTGCAAGCCACAGGTGACTGGGAAGTCTTAGCCGTGAATGCGCTTGATGACGAATGCTTTGCCACACCCGCGCTTGCCGACGGGAAAATTTATGTCCGCACCCGAAGCGCGCTATATTGCTTCGGTAAATAAATACAAAGTAATGAGTGATGCGTGATGCGTGATGCGTCATCATCGGTCACGCATCACTTTCTAAACCTTCAAGGAAAAAAACAGGAGATGAAAAAAAATATGCTCTGGGTTATGTTCGCGCTTGGCGCTGCTCTTTCGTGGGGACTTTATGGTCCGTCGCTGCACACCGGACAGGTTAAACTGGGAAGCCCCATGCGTTCGCTGCTTTGTGTCGGCGTCGCTTATTTTTTAATTGGCGTTTTGGTGCCAGTGATTTCACTCGCCTCGCAAGGGTCAATCAAAGAGGGTTTCAATACGAGCGGCGTCACCTGGGCGACCATTGGCGGCGTGTTGGGCGCGGTGGGCGCGCTTTGCATTATTTATGCTTTCAAAGCGGGCGGCATTCCGACTTATGTAATGCCGCTGGTGTTTGGCGGCGCACCGGTGGTGAACGTGATTTTTTCGATGGTTTTGCACCCTCCTGCAAAAGCCCCCAATCCCCTGCTCTGGTTAGGCTTTGTGCTGGTCGCGGCAGGCGCTGGTCTGGTTTTATTTTTCAAACCGCAATAGCAAACGCTTGTTGCCTGAATAATCCATCTGTCCGAATATTATTGCACTGCAATTTTATCAATCGTGTGAATTCGGCTTGGTTTTCGTATATTTTCAGTTGGCATATTGCTTGCTCTTCATCGACTCAAATACCTTAAAGAATAAGGGGGAGTAAAATGAAAGCGCATAATATTGCCATCGCTTTAATGCTCGTCGTCTGTTTGTTGAATGTCGAAATGGTTGCGGCGCAGCAGACAAAACAACAGATTTCGGAAACCTGGCAAGCGGTTCAGTCACTAGACACAGGCGCGGATGTCATTATCAAGCTTGCCGATGGAAAGACCGTCAAAGGCAATTATGTTGAAGCCCATGACACAATCCTGACCTTGTCAAAAGGGGATAGGCTAATAAATCTTTCGCAGAGTAATATCCGTAAAGTTTACCTCTTCGTGAAAAGAAAAAAAGATACTCAGGAAGCCATTGGTACACTTGCAGGTGCAGGTACGGGCGTGGCTCTCGGTTTAGCTACAGGCTCCGAAGATGGCGACCCGGTTGTACTGGGCGTTGTCATCTCTGCAATCATTTTTGCGGGAATCGGTTATGGATTGGCGCGTTGGTTCACGCCCAAGCATAAAAAAATTCTCATCTACGAATCGAGCAAATCTTAACTCTAAAAAAACTGATAATGGCTCAAACAAAGACGGAAATTAATCGTGTCGCGTCCTTTCTATCTGGGTATTTTCCAGAATCAACTCGGCGCGTTCCAACGCTTCGTAAATATCTTTGGCAATATTTTCTTCGCCCAGACGCCCAAGAAATCCTGATTGTTGCATGGCTACAAACGGTTGTGCAGAAACTGCCGAAAGCAATAAATAAATACCTTTGCGTTGAGAACTGGCAAGCAACTCTTCCATGACCTGCAACCCCGAAGCGTCGATGACTACAACATTGCGCATTCTAAGAATTAACACTTTAGGCGTCTTTTCAACCCGCCGCATGGCATCTTTGAATCGCTCAATCGCCCCGAAAAATAACGAACCGTAAATTTCAAAAATCTCGACGCCGCGCGGAATCGCCAATTTTGACAGGTCTCGCGTTTCGCTTTCATCGCGCTCTCTGAGGTTTTCCGTAATCAATGACACCTGGGTTTCATTCGACATGCGTTGAATGAATAAAAACGCGCCGAGAATCACGCCTACCTGAATGGCGACGGTTAAATCAATCAACACGGTAAGCAAAAACGTTGTCACCAGAACCGCAATATCGCTTTTCGGACTTTTGAATAGTTGCACAAACGCATGCCATTCGCTCATGTTGTAGGCGACAATGATTAAAATTGCCGCAAGCGTAGTCATCGGAATGAGCGCCGCCCACTGCCCCAGAAAGACCAGAATCAACGCAAGCGTCACCGCATGAATGATGGCAGCCACAGGGGTGCGCCCACCGCTTTTGATATTGGTTGCGGTGCGGGCAATCGCCCCGGTTGCGGGAATGCCGCCAAACAGGATTGAAGCGATATTGCCTGCGCCCTGGGCAATCAATTCCATATTCGAGCGATGCCGGGTTCCCATCATACCGTCTGCTACGACTGCCGCTAGCAGTGATTCAAGCGCCGCCAGCAAAGCAATCGTCACCCCCGGTGAAAACATTTGTTGAACCAGTTGCCAGGTAACCAACGGCAAATGTGGCGCGGGAAAATGATTCGGGACATTGCCGAAGCGGCTGCCAATGGTTTCAACCGGCAGGTGAAAAAATTGGACAATCGCAGTCATCACCAGAATCGCCACCAGCGGGCTGGGTATGCGGTGGGTGATGCGCGGCCAGATAATAATAATCAGCAACGACGCTAAGCCAACGCCGAGCGCATAAGGATTCAAAGTCGCAAAATGTTTTCCGTATTCCAGCCATTTTTCAATAAATTCGGCGGGCACCAAATCCATCTTTAAGCCGAAAAAATCTTTGATTTGCGAAGAGAAAATGATTAGCGCGATGCCACCCGTAAACCCGATGATGACCGGATAAGGAATGAATTTGAGCAGCGCGCCCATTCGCGCAACTCCCATCACGATTAACAGCACGCCGGCAATCAAGGTCGCGGTCGCCAGTCCCGAATAGCCGTATTGTTGAACGATGCCGTAGATAATGACGATGAACGCGCCTGTGGGTCCGCTGATTTGAGCGCGGCTGCCGCCAAGCACGGCGATGACGAAACCGGCGATGATGGCGGTATAAAGACCCTGTTCGGGTTTGACGCCGGAAGCAATCGCAAAAGCGATAGCGAGTGGGAGAGCAACGATGCCAACGGTTAATCCGGCGGCTAAATCGGCAAAGAAGTGTTTGCGCGTGTAACCTCCGCGCAAAATGGTGATAAATTTAGGTTCTAATTTTGTGTGCATTATTTGTCTAGACTATTCAAACTGTTTTTTAAAATCTAAAAATTGCTGGCGTAAATCGGAAAGCTCCTGGTTTAAAGTTGCCACTTGCGTTTCAAGTTGAATGATGCGCTCTTCATCAATGCGAGTGCGCGGCGCGCTGGCTTCGCGCGCAGGCGGCGCTTCTTCATAATCCACCTTGACTTCCCCCGCGAGCAAATGCATAAACCGGGCTTCTTTGGTTCCCGCCTGGCGCGGCAATTTGACGACCAACGCGCCGGTATCGCGTTCAAGCAAACGTTGCAAAGCGGCTTCGACTTCATCAAGGCTGTCGAAATTCCACAGCGGATTGCAGCGCGTGCGAATTTCGCCGGGCGTTTGCGCGCCGCGAAGCATCAATACACAAAGCACCGCAATCTCTTCCTGGTTCAACTCAAAACTTTTCTCAAAGACATGACCATATTTCGGAACCCGACTGTCTGCGCCGCGAAATACCCACGCCAAACCTTTATCGCGCAAACTATCGAGGGCGCGCATCACCGTCTGCTCATCGTAAGCAACCACCGGGTTGCGACTCGATTTCTGATTGCAGGCGTTGATAAGCGCATTAAGTGACAGCGGGTAGTAATCGGGCAAAGTAATCTGTTTTTCAACCAGACAACCAAGAACGCGAACTTCAACTTCATTCAATAGAGTTTTCATAATTCCTCTGGTTAGGATACAGGGAAAAGAAAGTATGAAGTAGGAACGATGAACGATGAACAAAAAGCGTTTTGCAATTATTCATCGTTTAACATTCCGCTTTCATCGTTTCTTCTCCCCTGATTCCTGTATCCTGAATCCCGTATCCTAGTAACTCACATTACTCTGTTCGTTATCTTCATCTTTTAAAGCGCGAATAAATTTTCCGAAGACGCCACTCCACGGGGGAATCACAATTGATACCGGACCCGTGACCTGTGTTTGACAAGCCAGGCGAATGAGCGGCTTGTCTTCTTCGCTCAGGATATAGCCGAAATCGGGCATCTTGCGGTATTCAAGCCCGGCAATATCGCTGGTATTTTCAATGCCGCCAAGGATGCCAACCCAACAGGTGCCGCAAGCCCCCGACCGGCATTCAATCGGAATCGCCCCTTCGCCGGTTACGCAACGCGAATCTTTGGGGTAATAATCGCGTTTGTCTTCGGCAGCGGCGGTGGTGATTTGCTGCGTGTTAATGATTGGGAAATGCGCTTCATCGTCGTTTTCATCAAAGGTGACTTTGAAAATTTTGCGATAGCCACGCAGGAACCCCAACAGTCCCTGCCCTTCGTCTTTGGCGCGATTTGCTAAAACCTGTTCGGGCGTTTTGTGCGCCGCCTTTTTGCTGATGTGCAGCGTACCGGGCGCAGCTTTGAATGCGGCAATGCCAACCTGTTGCAAGGTCATAAACGCGACCGCCGTGATACCGACAAGTAATGAGGCATCCACGCCAATCTGCTTTCCGACTTCCAAGGCAACATCTTTGATTTGCGCCGCGAGTTCCAGACTTTTCGGCGCGGTGTTTGAAGTGGCAAATTGCGCGACGGCGGATTTGACCTGCGACCAGTAACGATGCCCGTACAAAAAGGTGTGTGACGAATCAATCTGCTCTTTTAAAGAATACTTGCCTTTGAGCAACAATCGTTTCGCCAAGGCTTCACAGTCTTGGGCTTGTTCAAGAGCCTGATGCAGTGAGAGCGGATAGAAATAAAACCAGATTTGGGTTGCTGCTTTATCGACCACGTGAATCGCCGGCAGAAGCGATTCAATTACTTCTCGCCATTTTTCTTCATTGTGTGAATTTAAGTATGCTGCAAATAAAGAACCACTGTTATGTGTCATCACGCTGATACCTGTTGTTTATGATATAAAAATTGAAATGCGAAATTTTAACAGGTCACTTTGCGCGACTCCAAGCTTGATAATCGCTTGCAATGAAACGATGCCCGTTTCAATAAAAAATTTTCTAACCGCCAGGTCGCCAAATTCGCCGGGAAAATTTTTGCAAAGATTTTAATTTTGGCGGATTTCGCGGTTTGGCGGTTCAAATTTTCTGTATCCAACGAGAATCAAAGGCGTGGGAATAAAATTTCCCGCCTGAGCATTTTATTGATATGTTGAAACTGAAATGACGAGAGGTTGTTGATGAAATTAAGAATAACGCTGTTTTTAACCATGTGCGCGATGTTGCTGATGGGCTTTTCGCTGGTTCGCCATTATACAAAAGTGCGCGCCGAAGCCGAATTTAATCGTGATTTAGCGATGTTGAAAGAGACGGTTGCTGTCGCCGATGGCAAGCGCGTTCCGGTGCTGGTCGAATTATTCACTTCGGAAGGCTGTTCAAGTTGTCCGCCCGCCGATGCTCTGCTTATGCAATTAGACCAATTGCAACCCATCGCCGGTGCCGAAGTCATCGCCCTCAGCCAGCACGTCGATTACTGGAATTATATCGGCTGGAACGATCCCTATTCGTCGCCGTTTTTTAGCCGCAGACAGGAAGCCTATTCATTGTCATTTGGCGGCGACCGGGTTTATACGCCGCAAATGATTGTTGACGGACAACGCGAATTTGTCGGCAGCCGCGTTGCCCAAGCCCGCGATGAAATCGCCAGAGCCGCCGGGCAATCGAAAGCGACGGTCAATATCGCTTTGCTTGCTTCAAATCCGAAAGACGCCCAACTCGAAATTACAATTGAAAATTTGCCCCCCAGAACCTCGACCGACACGACAGAAATTTTACTTGCCATCGCGGAAAACAATTTGAGTTCAAGTGTGTCGCGCGGCGAAAATTCGGGGCGCAAACTCGCGCACACTGCTGTGGTGCGCCAGATGAAAGTCATCGGCAAACTGAACGCCAACGAAAAATCGTTCAGCTTCAATCACACAATCGCCATTGAAAAAAACTGGAAGCGCGATAATCTAAAAGTTGTCGCTTTCATTCAGGAACGTGACAGTCGCAAAGTGCTGGGCGCAGCTTCGATAAAACTTTAAATCTGCGATTCTCGCTGGCGCGTACTTGCTGATGCAAAGAAGCGGCAAATAAATCATAGCGATGTTGAAGGAGCGGTCTGTGACCGCAAATTGCCATCAGGTGAAAAATAAAAGGCAGTTGTTATGTTGATTAAAAAAGCAGACGACTTTAAATCAAGCGAGATTACCGACGAAAATCTGGTGTTGAACCGCCGCAATTTTATTCGCGGCGCGGCGCTTGCCGCGACCACCTTGGGAACCGGTTGGCTCTACCGCACGCTCACCTCAAACAGCAAAGTAACGCCAAGTGCTCAACCGATTGCCAATGTCGAAGCAACTTCGCAACCGGCGGGACTCCTGCCGGGCGAAAAATTGAATTCCTTTGAAGACATCACCAACTACAACAACTTCTACGAATTTACGACTAACAAACAAGGGGTCGCATCGGTCGCCAAAAATTTCATATCGCGTCCGTGGACGGTCGAAGTCGCCGGGCTTTGTCGCAAACCGAAAACTTATGACCTTGATGAACTCACGCGGCTTTGGAAACCGGAAGAGCGCGTCTATCGTTTGCGTTGTGTCGAAGGCTGGTCAATGGTCATCCCGTGGATTGGTTTTCCGCTTGCGAGTTTGTTGAAAGAGGTTGAACCGTTATCAAATGCCAGGTTCGTCGAGTTCGTCACTGTGGTTGACCCGAAACAGATGCCCAATCAACGCGGCACCGATGTATTGGATTGGCCCTATGTCGAGGGACTGAGAATGGATGAAGCGTTGCATCCGCTCGTGATTCTTTCAACCGGGCTTTACGGCAAAGAATTGTTGCCGCAAAATGGCGCGCCGATCCGTCTGGTCGTGCCGTGGAAATACGGATTCAAGAGCATCAAATCCATCGTCAAAATTCGCCTGGTTGAAAATCAACCTAAGACGACGTGGCAGGAAGCGAACTCCCGCGAATATGGATTCTATTCTAACGTCAACCCAGGCGTAGACCATCCGCGCTGGTCACAAGCGACGGAACGTCGCATTGGGGAATTCGGCAGGCGCGATACGATTTTATTCAACGGTTACGGCGATCAGGTCGCAAGCCTCTACGCAGACATGGATTTGCGGAAGAATTTTTAGTCAGTAGTCAGTAGTCAGTAGCCCGTAGGTCGCTTTCGTAAACCTACGGGCTACTGACTACTGACTAAGAACTACGCGAAGCGTTATGAAAGAAGAAATCGGTTTTATCAAATTATTGGTGTTCGTCAATGCTTTGGTGCCGCTGGCACTCCTGAGTTATGACGCCTACTATCATCGGCTCGGCGCGAATCCTTTGGAATTTTTCACCTGGACGACGGGAACCTTGACGTTGGTGTTCTTGATAATCGCCTTGCTGGTGACGCCGCTTAGAAAAATTTTAGGGCTTCCGTGGATGATAAAACTCAGAAGAATGACCGGGCTTTTCGCATTCTTTTATGGCTTTTTGCATCTTGTGGCTTATGTGTGGTTCGACAAATCTTTTCAACTCGGCGCGGTCACCGAAGACGTTGTGAAACGCCCGTTCATCGCTTTTGGGATGCTCGGATTTTTTTTGATGATACCGCTCGCCGTTACTTCAACGCAGGGTTGGGTGAAGCGTCTGGGCGGGAAAAACTGGAATCGTTTGCATAAACTCGCTTATCTTGCGCCGGTCGCCGGAGTGATTCATTACTACTTGAAAGTCAAAACCGATGTCCGTATTCCTGTATGGTTCGGCGTCGCGCTGGCGGTGTTATTGATTTATCGTTTGCTGAACAAATACGCGCCGCAATTGACGCAAAAACAACCTGCAAGAACGCAGGCGCGACCTGAATAATACTTCGCATCATTTCACACTACTCAAGGAATCATTAAGAGCCTTATCCATTTGATGAAGTCCTATCGTGGTGCAATTTTCAACTGCCCAAAATAAATCTTCAATAATTGATTGAGCAGTTTCTTGGTCGCTATCAAGTGCAAGTTCAGGTATCAATTTTTCAAGTTCTTTACTAACCTTGAAAAGCTGATGCGCCAGTGAGTCCAATTTCTCTTTTTTCTTTTCTGGTGTCATGTGAGTTTCGCTACTTCACAAATTTTAATTGCTTTTTTACAAATCTTATTTCAACCCGCGCAGCACGTCTTCTTCATAATCGCAGATTAAACGTTCAGGGTCTTTGGCATCATAAGACTCTCGGTCGAGCCAGATTTTTACGCGCCCGTCGGTGACTTCGCAGACAATTTTATTTCCATAAACATAGTTGCCCGTGAGTTGTCCGTATTCGTTAAAAATGTACATCGGTATCAAATGTTTGATTTCACTGAAATCTACAATCATGAATTGTCCTTTAGAGCATATTTTGGCAGCAGGGTCGGGCTACTGACATCCGGTCAGCAAATACTCAGGGTAAGCGAAGCCCGCACGCTCTGCAACGCGCAATGAGAAAATTCCATCAACCTTCAAAGAGCAATCGCCACTTCGACTTCGGTTACCGGCAACACTTCGCGCAGCACCTGGGGGTTGATTTCAACTAAAAAACCGCGTTTGCCGCCGTTGATATAAATTTTCGGCAAAGCGAAAACCGTCCGCTCTACATAGACCGGCAAATTCGCGCGCGTGCCAAAAGGACTGGTGCCGCCGACTAAATAACCCGTGTGTTTTTGCGCGGTGTTCGGGTCGCAAGGTTGAATGCTTTTGACGCCAAGCTGGCGGGCGAGTTGTTTGGTCGAAACTTCGCGGTCGCCGTGCATCAAGACAATCAGCGCCCGCCGCGCTTCATCTTCCATCACCAGAGTTTTCACAACCGTATGTTCATCGACGCCGAGTTCTTCGGAAGAGCGCCGCGTGCCGCCTTTTTCCTGATAATCATAAAGGTGCGGCGTGAAGGTGATTTTCTTATCACGCAAAACACGCACAGCTTGAGTAATCGGATAATCTGCTTTTGCCATTTTTCTCCTGCAAGGGTAGCGGATTTAGGGCTGCGTTTAGCTAAATCCTAAACCCTAAATCTTCTATCCTTTTTACTAAATCCTTGTCTATCTTGACAGCCTTCTTACTGAGCGGCAACAATCGAATTTTCGCCAGCCATTTTATCAATTAGAGAGAATGAAATTGAAATCAAGAACGGAAACCGATATGCAAGCACAGATGAAGAGCGCACGCGAGCGATTGGATGCCTGGGTGCGCGAAGTTGTTCAGTGGCATTTTAACCCGGAAACCGGCTGCCCTTTCTGGTTAGAGCGGGCAAAGACCTTGGATTTTGATCCGCGTAAAGACATCAAAACCTATGATGACCTGAATCTGTTTGGCAATTTTCAGGATGAATGGTTGCGCGGCGGTCCCGTGCGCCGCTGGGTCCCGAAAGCCTATGCCGATAAACCGATTTATACATTTGAAACCGGCGGGTCAACGGGCGTTCCTAAATCGCGCATCGCCATCAATGATTTTCGCATTGACTATGAACTCTTCAGTGAAACCCTGCCCGATGAATTTTTTCCGAAAGGCGCGGACTGGTTGATGGTTGGGCCATCGGGTCCGCGACGACTGAGACTGGCGATTGAACATCTGGCGCAATTTCGCGGCGGCATCTGTTTTATGATTGACCTCGACCCGCGCTTTTTTATCAAGCTGCTCAAGTGGGGCGAAGCCGAAATCGCGCAGGCTTACAAAGACCATGTGATCAATCAGGCGCTGACGTTAATCAAAGCCCACGATAACATTCAATGTCTGTTTACGACGCCTAAATTACTTGAAGCATTATGTGAAAAAATCTCGCTCAAGAAAGCCGGTATCCGAGGCGTATTTTGTGGTGGCACGGAAATGACCCCGCAATTTCATCGCTTTGCCGTTGAAGAATTAATGGAAGGCGGTTATTTTGCGCCGACCTATGGCAATACGTTAATGGGACTGGCGACGCATAAACCCTTCGACCCGGCAGACAATTACGCGATTATCTATTATCCACCGTCGCCGCGCGCCATGATTGAAGTCGTTGACCCGGATGAAACCGATAGCGTTGTCGAATACGGAAAGACCGGAAGAGTGCGGCTCACGACGCTTACTAAAGAATTTTTCATGCCACGATTTTTGGAACGTGACGAAGCCGAACGCGAGTTGCCCTGTGAAAAATACCCCTGGGATGGAGTTCGCAATGTGCGCCCCTTCTCACGCTTCCAGACCAAAGTGGTTGAAGGAGTTTATTGAAATTGGATGGGCAACCGGATACCGAATCCAAACCGATAGCCAGCGACAATCTCTGCAAAGAACTTGCGGAAAGGTATCCTGAGCAATTCGTGCAGTGGCTTTTCGGGGTGCGCAGCGGCAAAGTGAAAATATTAAAACCGAAATGAGTCGTGAGCCAATTCGCGCCGATTCGGTAATTTTGTCAGCTAAAACCGGCGAGATTTTTCATATTGAATTTCAAACCACTGCGCAAAGTAAAATTCCTTTGCCGCTCAGGATGCTTGATTATTACGTTGGTCTCAAACGCTTGCACCTTACTAATCCCATCCGGCAAGTTTTGATTGTTTTGAAAGCGACCGGCGAAAAAGTGGTTGACGAATATCGCGATGAACATACGCATCATGCCTATACGGTGGTGCGAATGTGGGAACAGGACGCAAAAGCCTTAATGAAATTCGGCGGCTTGCTTCCTTTGGCGGCGTTATGCCGAACCGAATCCGGCGAAAGTTTATTGAGCGAATTGGCGAGCCGGATTGGTATGTTAAAATCGTCACAACAACGACGCGAGACGCTGACTTTTTCTCAAGTGTTGGCGGGATTGCGGTACAATAAAAATATCGTTTATGGGATTTTGAAGGAGAGCGATATGTTGGAAGAATCATCGGTTTATCAGGACATTTTACAAAAGGGCGTGAAGCGAGGTTTGGTTCAAGGCGAACAAAATATCGTTTTGCGATTGCTGACTCGTAAGCTTGGCAGGTTGTCGCCTAAAATCCATCGTCAAATAGAAAGTCTTTCTTCAAAACAGCTTGAAAAAATGAGCGATGAGTTATTGGATTTCAAAACCAAAGCTGACCTCATTGCCTGGCTCGATAAAAATTCCTCGACTCATTAGAAGCGGGTGTGCAAGAAGGCTTTTTTTCAGGCGTTAAAGCAGCTTTTCAAAATTGAGATATCCCCCGTGAAATCAGCAGTCATTTGAACGAATCATTAGGGGATGTTTATGGGGGAACATGATATTGCTCTCGAACATGATGACCGGCAGGCGCTCGGGTTTATGCAATCGTTGCTTGCCGATATTGCCGCGCTTGAACAGATGTTGGAAAGCGGGTTGATTGAAAGCGGCGCGCGCAGAATCGGAGCCGAGCAGGAGATGTTTCTGGTGGATGATTCCATGCGTCCTGCGCCGGTCTCTATGGAGATTCTCGCTGAAGGTAAAGACCCGCGGCTTACTACGGAAATCGGCAGGTTCAATCTCGAAGCCAATCTTTCGCCACAACTTTTTCAAGGTCGCTGTCTGCAATTGATGGAACGCGAGTTGGAAGAGGTTGTTGCCATTGCCAGACGCGGCGCACAAGCCTGTGATGCCGATATTGTTTTAACCGGCATCTTACCGACCATTCGTCATTCAGATTTGTCCCTTGAAAACCTTGCGCCCAATCCGCGATACGCCGAACTCAATCGCGCTGTGAATCTGCTGCGCGGCGGCTCTTTTAATGTTTACATCAAAGGTTTGGATGCCCTGCACCTGACCCACGATAACGTCATGCTGGAAGCCTGTTGCACAAGCTTTCAGGTTCACTTGCAAGTCAGCGCCCAAGAGTTCGTCGGCTTTTATAATCTGGCGCAGGCGATAACCGCGCCGGTGATGGCGGTCTCAACCAATTCGCCGCTATTGCTCGGCAATCGTTTGTGGCACGAAACGCGAATCGCGCTCTTTCAACATTCGGTTGATGAACGCTCAAGCGCGCGCTATGTGCGCGGCTATCCGGCGCGCGTCACCTTTGGCAATCAGTGGTTGGCGCATTCGATTCTGGAAATTTTTCGCGAACAGGTGGCGCGCTACCGTGTGATTTTGACCAAGCATATAGAAGAAGACCCGCTGGGCGCGCTTGAACGCGGCAAACTCCCGGAGCTTTCGGCGTTGCGTTTACATAATGGCACGGTCTGGCGTTGGAATCGCCCTTGTTACGGCATACTCGACGGCAAAGCGCATCTGCGGATTGAAAACCGCGTCATTCCGTCGGGTCCAACGATGCTCGATGAAATAGCAAACGCTGCGTTTTTTCTGGGACTGATGAACGCGCTCCCGGATGAATATGGTGACGTCCGGCAAATCATGTCGTTCGATGATGCGAAAGAGAATTTTTATGCGGCGGCGCGGCACGGATTGAATGCGCAATTCAGTTGGGTGAACGGTCGCCGGATTCCCGCGCCGGAACTCGTTCTCGACCATCTCTTGCCGCTGGCGCATCAAGGGCTGGAAAAAGCCGCCGTGCCGGTGGAAGACCGCGACCGTTATCTTGGCACCATCGAAGAGCGCGTCAGGCGCGACCAGAACGGCTCGCTCTGGATATTGCGTTCGCTTGCGGCGATGCACGAACAGGGTACGCGCGAACAAAGGCATCAGGCACTGGTGGCAACCATGCTCAAAGAACAAAAGCTGAATAACCCGGTGCACACTTGGGAACTCGCCAAACTGTCGGGCTTTCGCGATTGGGCGAATAGTTTTCGCACCCTCAGTCAATTTATGACGACGGATTTGTTTACTCTAAGACCCGATGATTTGATTGACCTCGCGGCATCGGTGATGGATTGGCGGCACATTCGTCACATTCCGGTTGAAGACAATGAAGGACATTTGATCGGTCTGGTGTCGCATAGAGATTTGCTCAAGATGCTCTATCATCGCACGACCGATAAAAAATCCGAGCCGATTAAAGTGAAAGAGATTATGAAATCGGAGCCGCTCACCGCAACCCCCGACACCTCGATTATCGAAGCGATGGAACTGATGCGCGAACATCGCGTCGGCTGTTTGCCAATCGTTGAAGACGGTCAACTGGTTGGCATCGTCACCGCATATGATTTTTTAACCATTTCCGCCGATTTAATTAGAAAAATTTTTTCAGAGATTGAAAACGACGACCCGGTCAGCTAAAACCTTTATGCGAGCGACAAATTTATGATACACATACCCATTCTCAGAAAAGGCAATCCTTATAAAAGCGTTGACGTTTCGACGACTCCGCATCATCAGACCCGCGAACCCTTTGTGGAAATTTCGCAAGCCAACGGCGGTCTGATTCGCCGCGATCTGCTCACCCAACACCAAAGCCGCCTGGCGCTGACGAAATTTTCTACCGAAGAGTTACTCGCGATTTCCAGGCAGGCTGCGGAATATTTTTTAAACGATAGCTTGCCGCTTGGTGACGGCGAGCAATCGCCGCAGGATTATGTCGAGCAGTTATCGGCAACCACCGGCATGCCGTTTGTGATGGTGCGCAAAAATATGCGCAAGATTTATAACGCGCTCGCCCAGATGCGCAGCGTTATTGACGGGCTGACACGGGGACTTGATTTGCAGATTCTCGATTCGGGGTTTGGCGCTCACGAAGGTCACGCGGTCGGTTTTTACCCGCGCGGCGATACGCTTGGCGTCGTCTTGCCGAGCAATTCGCCCGGCGTACATTCATTGTGGATTCCGGCGATTGCCCTCAAAACGGCGCTGGTTTTAAAACCCGGCGCGGCTGAACCGTGGTCGCCTTATCGCATCATTCAAGCCTTCATCAAAGCGGGTATTTCGCGTGAAGCATTTTATTTTTATCCGACATCGCACGCGGGTGCGGCGGATATTTTAAGAATGAGCGGGCGCGGCATGATGTTCGGCGATGTCGCGGCGGTCGGCAAATTCAAAAACGACCCGCGCATTGAATTGCACGGGCCCGGTTACAGCAAAGTTGTCATCGGCGAAGATTGTATAGACGAATGGGAAAAATATATTGATGTGATTGCTTCTTCGATTTTGGAAAACGGCGGGCGTTCGTGCATCAATGCCTCGGGCGTCTGGGTGCCGCGTCACGCAGATAAAATCGCTCAAGCCTTGGCTGAACGTTTCGCTCAAGTGATGCCGCTGGCTGCCGATGATGACAACGCGCAAATCGCGCCGTTTGCCGATGGCGCGGTTGGTGAACGCATTTCGGCGATGGTTGATGGCGGATTAATGGAAGAAGGCGCGCAGGATTTGACCGCCGCTTATCGCAACGGCGAACGCATCGCGCATTTGAATGGCTGTACCTACTTGCTGCCGACCGTGGTGCTGTGCAATTCGCCTGAACACACTTTGGCGAATAAAGAATTCCTCTTCCCCTATGCAAGTGTCGTGACCGTGAGTCAAGACGAAATTCCCGAACGCCTGGGGCAGACATTGGTGCTAACGGCAATCACGCGGGATGAATCGTTAATCGAGCGTTTGATTACTTCGCGCTTGGTTGACCGTTTAAACATCGGCGCGATTCCGACCTGGCAAATCGGTTGGGATCAACCGCACGAAGGCAATCTCTTTGAACACCTCTATGCGCGGCGGGCATTTCAACGCGCAAGGGCTTAAATAGGCAATGGAGGAATTCATGACACGATTAGTACGTACAACAACTCTTTCGTTTTTAATTGTAGTTATATCTTCCATTTTGGTAGCTAATGTAACCACCTCATCACAAAACCTAGAAGTCGTTTTTTATAAATTAGAAATAGATTCCGAACCTCTTAGAATGATTGAACTGCCAGCAGTTTTTGATCAGTGTGCATCTTGCAAACTAACCGATGAAGAGATGCAATATCTCAAAAGCCAAGGACTGACAGGTCAATTGCACTTCAGAAGTCAGGGTGTTCACGGAAACAAATTTGGAAAATTTAGTCGTGCGCTCATCATTATGTATCGGCAGCCGCCTCCGATGGAAATAACCCGCCTATATCAACCAGATGGCTGTAACGTAATCTACACGCAAACAGAAAACGGTTGGGATAAGTATCCAAAAGATGCTCGTACAACTTCATTAGCTATTACATTGAGTAGCCGCCCTGAATATCCTAACCAAATAATCTATTCTGCTGACCTGGCTGCTGGCGGAAGACAAGGTGGTGCAGCAATCATTTGGTAAAACTGGAATTCCCCTGGATAATTAAGTCTGCTTAGATTTTTCCTACAAACCCGGTCGAACTTTCTTTCAAATCTTTTTCTGGTTACTATTCAAAAACGACGATGAAACTGATTTACATCACGGCTGGGGCAGCGGGTATGTATTGCGGCAGTTGTTTGCGCGATAATGCGCTGGCTGCGGAAATGAAACGCCAGGGGCACGACGTAATGCTTGTGCCTATCTACACGCCGACGCTTACCGATGAAGTGAATGTTTCGCAGGAAAAGGTCTTTTTCGGCGGCATCAGTGTTTACCTTGAACAACACTCCGCCCTGTTTCGCAAAACCCCATGGCTACTGGACAAACTCTGGGATTCAAAATTCGCTTTGAAAATGGCAGCGAAACGCTCAATCGCCGTTGACCCCAAACTGCTCGGCGAAATGACCATCTCGACCCTTAAAGGCGAAGACGGTTTTCAGCGCAAAGAGATTCATAAACTCATTCACTGGCTTAGGACCGAACCCGACATTGACCTCATCAATCTGCCGAACGCCTTGCTCATCGGACTTGCGCGACCTCTGCGCGAAGCCCTTAAAAAACCGATTGTCTGCACCCTGCAAGGCGAAGATTTATTTTTAGACGGACTGCAAGACGCTTACCGCCAAACCGCCATGAATCTGGTGCGTGACAATATCGAATACGTCGATGCCTTCATCGCGGTGAGCAATTACTACGCGGAGTTTATGGCAGATTATCTGCGCATTCCGCCGGAAAAAATTCACCTCGTGCCGCTTGGCATCAATCTCGAAGGCTACTCGCGCCGAGAGCGCGAAAACCACGCGGACATTTTTACGGTCGGCTACTTTGCGCGCATTGCACCCGAAAAAGGGCTGCACGTTTTAACCGAAGCTTACAAATTTTTGCGTGAACGCCGGGACGCGCCGAAGATGCGTCTGGAAGTTGCCGGATACCTCGGCGCTGAAAATCACGATTATTTCAATAAAATTAAACAGCAGGTAAGCGATTGGGGCTTTAGCAATGAATTCACCTATCGCGGTTCGCTCGACCGGCAGGGCAAAATCGATTTTCTGCATACGCTCGATGTGCTTTCGGTGCCGACGCCTTATCATGAACCGAAAGGCTTGTTTTTATTTGAAGCGATGGCATCAGGCATTCCGGTTGTGCAACCGCGACACGGCGCATTTCCTGAAATCATCGCGAAAACTTCCGGCGGTATCCTGGTCGAACCCGGTGATGCTAAAAATTTAGCAGACGGATTGTTTGCCATCTGGCAGGATAGAGCGTTGGCGGAAGAACTCAGCCGCAACGGACACGCGGGCGTGCGTAAACATTACAGCGTCGAACGCATGACCGAACGCGCCGTCGAAGTTTATACAGGATTAATCAATCAATGAAGTTAAAGTGATTAAAAATAACCACAGGTGAAGAAGAAGGGGAGAAGGGGAGAGAGGGAGAAAGGGAGACCAAACGGATTTCAAGCATTTCCGTGAACTCAATTTTTAGAATTTCAGGATGTTTTTAGGAGTCGAATGAAATTCTCTCTTTCTCATTTTCTCTCTTCTTCCTCAAGTGGTGAAAAAGAGGTTCTCTGATTGCTCGAAATTACCAACTTAACCAAAACCTACCCAACACCCAACGGCACGCTTCCGGTGCTTGAAGACATCAGCTTAAAAATTGAACGCGGCGACGCGGTTTCGATTATGGGTCCTTCGGGCAGCGGCAAAAGCACACTGCTTTACATTCTCGGCGCGCTCGATACGCCAACCAATGGGAGTGTCACACTCGATGGGCAAAATCCCTTCGCGCTTGATGAAGCGCAACTCGCGACCTTTCGCAACCAACAAATCGGCTTTGTCTTTCAAGACCATTGTCTGTTGCCGCAACTCACCGTCTTGGAAAATGTGCTGACGCCGACGCTGATTGCCGAAAAAGGTGAAGATTTTACGGCGCGCGCCAAAACTTTGCTTGCGCAGGTAGGACTCACCGAGCGACTCACCCATCGACCGGCGGAACTATCGGGCGGCGAAAAACAACGTGTAGCGATTGCCCGCGCCTTGATTATGCAACCAACGATGCTTTTGTGCGATGAACCGACCGGCAACCTCGACCACAACTCCGCCGAAGCGGTCGCCGGACTTTTATTTGAACTGCACCGGAAACAACAGACTATTCTCGTGGTGGTTACTCACAACGCCGAACTCGCGGCGCGTTTTCCGAAACGCTTTGAAATGTGCGACCATCACCTTAAACAAATTTAATCAGCGATTGCTTCTTTAATTTCAAGGAGACTGCACGATGAAATTATCCCATCACCGATTCCCTTTATTAGAACTTGTTGTCATGCTATCGGGCATCGTTCTATTGCCATTTTCAACGTTCGCGCAAAACCATCAGGCTGAAACGCTCGCCGCTAAGGTTGATAAAATTTTCGCGAATTGGGATAAGCCGACCTCGCCCGGTTGCGCGCTTGGCGTCATCAAAGACGGGCAGTTGATTTACAAACGCGGTTATGGAATGGCAGACCTCGACCATGACATTCCAATCACCTCTGCCTCAGTTTTTCACGTCGCCTCGGTTTCCAAACAATTTACTGCGATGGCGATTCACCTGCTCGCCAAACAAGGCAAACTGTCGCTTGATGATGAAGTGAAAAAATATATTACGGAATTGCCGGATTTTGGGCACAAAATCACCATTCGCCATTTACTGCATCACACCAGCGGACTGCGCGACCAGTGGAGTTTGTTGGTGATGGCGGGCTGGCGACTTTCCGAAGACGTAGTGCGCGACGAAGACATTCTCGAACTCGTATCGCGACAGAAAGATTTGAACTTCAAACCCGGCGACCAGTTTCTTTATTGCAATACCGGGTACACCTTGCTGGCGATTATCGTTAAGCGCGTGAGCGGCAAATCCCTGCGCGAATTCGCCGCTGAAAATATTTTCAAATCGCTTGGCATGAACAACACTTTCTTTCGTGATGACCATGCAGTGATTGTTAAAAATCAGGCATACGGTTATGTGCCTGCCGCCAATAATACATTCAAATTCAATGTGCCGAATTACGATACTGTGGGCGCGAGCAGTTTGCTTACCACCATCGAAGACCTCGTCAAATGGGATCAAAATTTTTACGACTATCAAGTCGGTGGAAACGACGTGATTACGCAAATGCAAACCACCACGACGCTCAATAACGGCGATAAATTCCCTTACACACATGGACTGGCAGTTGGCAATTATAAAGGTTTGAAAATCGTCGAGCATTCGGGAGCCGATGCCGGTTATCGCTCGCACCTGATGCGGTTTCCCGAACAGAAATTTTCTGTCGCCTGTCTTTGCAATCTCGCCAGCACCAATCCCGGTATGCTGGCGCGACAGGTCGCCGATGTTTATCTTGCTGACCTTCTGAAACCGGAGGCGGCGAAACCCGTTGCGGAAATTAAGGGGGTGACGCTTACCGAAGAGCAGTTGAAACTGAAAATAGGCGCGTACTGGAACCCGTCTGCCGAAGATTTCGCCAAAGTGACGCTCTCGAATGGCAAGCTCTATTTCGCGGGCGGCACAAGCAGCGAACTCATTGCGCTTTCCGAAAACCGTTTTCAGATGAAAGTGCAACCCGCCGAGGTGCGATTTGAACCGGGTGCGGATGGCAGACTCCAAATGATTGTCAATATCGAAGGCAGAAAGCCGATTCTATTTACACAAATGGAGGCGATGAATCCGACTGCCGACGAGTTGAAAGAGTATGCCGGGGCGTTTTATAGCGATGAGTTGGACGCGACTTACAGAATCGAAATCCAGGATGGCAAGCTGTTTTTGAAACGCAAAAAATATCCGGCTGCGTCGTTTATGACAGCATTCAAAGATGCGTTCATCAACATTCAACTGGGAACCCTTCGCTTTACACGCGACGCGCAAAAACGCATTAACGGATTGATTATCGGTTCGGGACGCATACGCAATATGCGCTTCGTCAAACAAGCGCAATAAATTTGCGACACCAGTCAATGCAGTTCATTATGAAAACCTCCAGGCTGATTAAACAAAACCTCCTGCATTTTTGGCGCACCAATCTCGCGGTCATCTCAGGTGTAGCGACTGCCGTGGCGGTGCTTGCCGGAGCCTTGCTCGTCGGCGATTCGGTGCGCGCCAGCCTTCGCGAATTATTTTTATCAAGGCTTGGCAATACCGATTACATCATTTCTTCGACAAGCTTTTTTCGCGAACCGCTTGCCGCCGATTTACAGGCGAATAATCAATTCAGCGCCAATTTCAAAGCCGCCTGTCCGGTCATTACTTTGAACGGATATGTAACGCACGAAAAAAGCAAACAGAGCGCCTCGCAGGTGCAGGTCTATGGCATTGATGAACGCTTCTGGCAATTTCACGGCAAAACCGCTCACCCAATCGAAGACCGCGAATTGCTTATGAGCGAGGCGCTTGCCGCTGAACTTGGAAGCAACGCCAATGATTCGATACTGCTGCGCATTGAAAAACCTTCGGCAATTCCGGCGGGGTCTTTGCACGGCAAGAAAGATGATTTAGGTCGCACCATTCGCCTCTCAATGCGCGAAGCATTGAGCGAATCCATGCTTGGCAGTTTTTCACTGCGCCCGCAACAAGGTCAGGTGCGCGCAATTTTTGTTTCCCTGCGTCGCCTGCAAAAAGATTTGGAGATGCAGGGCAAAGCCAATGCCTTACTGATTCAAGGAAGTCAGGAATCAGGAGTCGGGAGTCGGGAGTCGGGAAAGGTTGCAACGCTTGCGAAAATTTTAAAAGAGCAATTCGCGCTCGAAGATTTAGGATTGAAATTGCGCGTGCTCGAAGACCAAAGTTGTATTCAACTTGAAAGCGACAGCGCCATCATTAACGACACGATTGCCGATGAAGTAAAGACCGTTGCCGCAAGTTCCGGCGCGAAAGCCGAGCCGGTGTTGAGTTATCTGGCAAATACTATCAGCACCGAAAGCCATGCAATTCCTTATTCACTGGTCACAGCGTTTGATGAAACGCGGCTTGCGACATTGACCAAATCCAACCCGGTTTCACGCAATACATCCGCGAAAAATGATGCAAGCCATTCAACTCAAACTGCGCCGCAAAACGCGACAGGCAATGCGGAATCAGGATATGCGAATCCTCGTGCCGCGCAAGGCACAGTGACTGCGCAAAGCCCGCCGATTATTCTGAATGACTGGGCAGCAAGTGATTTGCATGCCCGGGTCGGAGATGTAATCACCCTTGAATATTATGTTTGGCAAGAAGACGGGAAATTGGAAACCGCGCGCGCCAATTTTCGACTGGCAGGTGTGACTTCAATTGCAGGCGCGGCAGCCGACCGCAATCTGGTTCCCGATTATCCGGGTATCAGTGATACCGCAAGTCTTTCGGATTGGGACCCGCCGTTTCCCGTAGACCTCAAACGTGTGCGTCCGAAAGACGATGCCTACTGGAAACAATATCGCACCACGCCGAAAGCTTTTATCGAATTGCCGGTCGGGCAAAGGCTCTGGCAAACCCGTTATGGTCGGGCGACTTCAATGAGAATTTACCCCGAAGATAAAAGCGATTTGCAAAGTTCGCTTGCAAACTTCAAAACCCGATTGCGCGATGCGCTAGACCCTGTGGCAGCGGGTTTGGTGGTATTCGATGTGAAAGCGCAAGGGTTAAAAGCATCGCAGGGCGCGACCGATTTCGGCGAATACTTTATCTATTTCAGTTTCTTTCTGGTGGTTTCAGCATTGATGCTTGCAAGCCTGTTTTTCAAACTCGGTATTGAACAGCGCGTCAGAGAAATCGGCTTGCTGCGCGCCATCGGTTTTTCCAATAGCAAAGTTCGCAACCTGTTTTTAATCGAAGGCGTGATGCTCGCGGCGCTTGGCAGTCTCATCGGCATTGTTGCAGCAATCATCTTTGCCTGGTTGTTGATGGTTGGGCTGAAAACGTTTTGGGTCGGCGCGGTCGGCACCACGCTTTTGCGATTGCACATTAGTCCAATATCGCTGATTTTCGGAAGCCTCGGCGGCGTGATTGCGGCGCTTCTGTGTATCTGGTGGACGTTGCGCGCGCTTAAACGTGCCGCGCCGCGCGCTTTGCTATCCGGCGTGGTGGTCGGCGATCAGTCGCCGGTCGTTGGTGAAAAAAACAAACGTCAGGGCTTTGCCATCGGGCGACTGTTTTCTGCCCGAGTTGCGGCAATCATTTTTGCCATACTGGGCTTTGCGCTGCTGGCGATGGCAGCAACCAATCGTATCGGGCAGGTTGCGGGATTTTTCGGGGCGGGGATTTCGCTTTTGGTTGCCTTGCTTGGTTGGCAATCGGTGTGGTTGCGCAGCGAAAACAAATCGCTACTCAAGGGCAAAGGTTTTCGCGCCGTATCGGCGATGGGATTTCGCAATGCGACGTATCGTGCCGGACGCAGCGTCCTGTGTATCGCGCTCATTGCTTCGGCGGCGTTCATTATCGTCGCGGTTGATGCGTTCAGACGCGACGTAAGCGCCAATGCGTTTGATAAAAAATCGGGAACCGGAGGATTTCCCTTGCTTGCCGAAACGCTTTTGAATTTGCATTATGACCCGGCAACCGTTGATGGACGCGAAGAATTGAACATCACCGCCGACAGCCGGTTTTCGCCCGATATGGTCGCGTTTACGCGCTTTCGACTGAGGCGCGGCGAAGATACCAGTTGTTTAAACCTCTATCAACCGCACAACCCGCGCATTCTCGGCGCAACCGACGATTTCATTCAAAGCAATCGCTTCACCTTTCAGGATTCACTGGCACAAACCGCAGAAGAAAAAGCGAATCCCTGGTTATTGCTCAACAAAGATTTTTCAGAATCAAATTCAAAAAACCAATCGCAATCATCAACCAGCAGCGTCAATCCGCAATCCACAATCCGCAATCCGCAATTGGAAAGTCCGCAATCGGTGATTCCGGTTATTGTTGATGCCAATTCGCTCACCTATGTTCTGCATTTGAAGTTGGGCGATGAATTTTTGCTCGAACAAACCGGCAAAGCGGCGCTCAGATTAAAAATTGTTGCGGCGCTCTCTGACAGCCTCTTTCAAAGCGAATTTCTGATGAGCGAGAAAAATTTTTTAAACGCCTTTATTAACGAAGGCGGATATGGATTTTTCCTGCTTGATGTCGAGTCGCAGAATCAAACCGCAGTCACTGCGGCGCTTGAAGAAAAATTATCCGATTATGGGTTTGATGTGATGTCTACGGCAGAACGTCTGGCGAGTTTTCATCGCGTCGAAAACACCTATATCTCTACGTTTCAAACCCTCGGCGCATTGGGACTGTTGCTTGGCACGCTGGGGCTTGCGACCGTGCTCTTGAGAAATGTTTTAGAGCGGCGCAAAGAGCTGGCACTACTAAAAGCCATCGGTTACAACGCCAGGCATTTTTCACTGATGGTGATTGCCGAAAACGCGCTGCTGTTAATTTGCGGACTGGTGACCGGAACCGCGTGTGCGCTACTTGCCATCGCCCCGGCGTTTCTGGCGCGTGGCGGACATTTGCCGACCGTGTCGCTGGCGCTGTTGTTGCTTGCGGTTTTAGCGACTGGTTTGCTGGCATCGGTTTTTGCTACGCGGGCGGCGCTCAGGTTGCCCTTGCTTGCTTCTTTGCGCGCCGAATAAATCATTTTGCCGGTGTGACCTCATTGCATAAAATGGAAAGGTGGAAAGGAAATCGTCTATGTCTACAACACCAGCCTCGCCGATGACTGTAGAAAACTTACTGGCGGTCATTAAGCGATTATCTCCTTCCGAATTGCGTGAGTTCAAAAACCGCTTTGCCGATTGGCAAAATAAAGAGGCGAAGAAATCCGAAGCTGAATTAATAAAAGCGACCCGGCTTTCACTTTCGCCTGCCGATAAACGTCGGTTGCAACGGCTCACCGATAAAAGTGAGCGCGGCAAGCTCACCGAAAAAGAATTAACCGAATATCAACGCCTCGCCCGTCAGGCGGAAGAAATAGCGGCAAAGCGCGTCGCCGCCTTAGCGGAATTGGTTCAACGGCACAAACAACCGGTCAGCGCGGTGAAGCGAAAAATCGGTTGGAAAAATTCCTATGACAGCTAAAGCCATCTCGCGCGCCGTGCGACGGATGGTTCGCCAACGGGCTGGCAATCGTTGCGAATATTGCCGCCATCCGGCTGACTATGCTTGCGCGCCTTTTGTTTGCGAACATATTTTGCCGCGTGTGTTCAGCGAAGATGATTCAATAGAAAATCTGGCGTTTGCCTGTGCGGCTTGTAATGGACATAAATATGCGAAAACTGAGGCACCCGATGCGCAAACCCGACGCTCGGTTTCGCTGTTTCATCCGCGTCGGCAGCAATGGTCGAGACATTTTCAATGGAGTGATGATTCGCTGTTCATCATCGGACGAACGGCTACCGGCAGAGCGACGGTTGATGCTTTGCATCTGAATCGCCCGGAAGTCGTCAACTTGCGTCGCGCCTTGAAAGCCCTTGGCGAACACCCGCCCTCTAAGAAGTGAGAGGATTCAGTATTCTCCTTCAGGTTGCCGTTGCTTGCCTCTTTGCGCGCCGAATAAAAACGGGAATAAATTTTCATATGAATGATTTTTAATGATAATCACCAGCCAGTAATTATTGGGAGTTCAAATTTTCATGCTTAAAAGAAACCTTTTTCGCCCAGTTTTTTTCGTTGCTTTAACTACTTTCTTCATCACTCAATCAACTCTTGCGCAAGATTGGGCGCAATGGCGCGGCGCGGGTCGTGATGGCATTGCCAACGGTTTTGTTCAACCCAAAAGCTTGCCGGAACAATTGCAACGCCAATGGAAAATCGAAATCGGTATCGGGCATGCATCGCCTGTGGTTGTCGGCAAGCGCATTTTTACGTTCACGCGAGTGGGCGAACTCGAAACCGTTGCCGCTTATGATTTGGCAAGCGGCAAACCAATCTGGAAAGACAGCTATGCGGTGGATTACAAGATGAATCCCGCTGCCGTCACCCACGGCAAGGGACCGAAATCAACTCCGGTTATCGCCAACGGCAAGCTTTATACTTTCGGCATCAACGGGGTGCTGTCCTGCTACGACGCGACGACTGGCGCGCGCCGATGGCGCAAGGAATTTTCCAAAGAATTTAAAACCACCTCACCCGATTTCGGCGTCGCTATGTCGCCCATCGTGGATAAGGGGTTAGTGATTGCGCATGTCGGCGGCTTGAATAGCGGCGCGCTCACGGCATTTGATGCCGAGACCGGCGAGGTGAAATGGCGCTGGATGGGCGATGGTCCCGCTTACGCTTCGCCGATTGTCGTTGAACTCGGCGGCACGCGGCAACTGGTTACGCAGTCACAAGTCAACATCATCGGCGTCAACCCGGCGAATGGCGAATTGCTCTGGCAGATACCATTTACCACAGCGTATTTGCAAAACATCGTCACTCCCGTCGCCTATAAAGACACGTTGATTTTTTCCGGCATCGACAAAGGCACATTTGCAGTTCGCCTCACAAAAAGCGATGGGAAATTCAAGCCCGAAACTGTCTGGGAAAATAAAGAGGTGGCGATGTACATGAATTCGCCTGTACTGCGAGGCGATTATCTTTACGGCATGTCGCACAAGAAAAAAGGGCAATACTTTTGCCTTGATGCGAGGACTGGCAAAACCCTTTGGACAAGCGCAGGACGCGAAGGCGACAATGCGGCAATCGTCGCTGCCGGGTCATGGCTATTTCTGCTCGACGACGGCGCGGAACTCACGGTTGCCAATGCTTCTGAAAAACAGTATCAGATACTCAAGAAATACACCGTCGCCGATAGTCCGACGTGGGCGCATCCCGCAATAATCGGCAAGCAGGTGTTGATTAAAGACCAGAACTCACTGGCGCTTTGGAGTTTTGAATAAAAGCTGTCAACCGATTGACCATCAGCGCGGGCGTTCAGGTGTGTGCGCTCTGATAGTCGGTCTATGAGCGAATTTCGATTTGGCTTTGCGTTCCTGGCGTTTTTGCGGTTAGTTTTACATTTCCTAAACACACACTACAGGGAGGTAAATCGTGACCCAACGAATTTTCATTGCGGGATTCATCCTTTTGTTTTGTCTGAATATTTCGTTTGCCGAAAATTGGGCGCAATGGCGCGGACCCAATTTAAACGGCACGAGCAGCGAAAAGAATCTGCCGACCACCTGGAGCGAAACCGAAAACCTTACCTGGAAAGTGCCGATGCCTGCCTTGAGCGGGTCAACGCCGATTATCTGGGGTGAATTGATTTTTTTAAACATCGCTGATGGCGATAGCCTCTACCTCTGGTGTTTAAATCGCGCCAAAGGCGAAACGCTTTGGAGGAAACTTTTAGGCACCGGCAATGTCAAAATGCGCAAACAGAATATGTCATCGCCCAGTCCTGTCACCGATGGGCAAAACGTCTGGGTGATGACCGGCACCGGCGTTTTAAAAGCTTTTGATTTCAAAGGCGCGGAAACTTGGGCGCGCGATATTCAAAAAGATTACGGACATTTCGGCTTGAACTGGGGTTATGCTTCATCGCCGCTTCTCCATGAAGATTCGCTTTATGTGCAGGTGCTTCACGGCATGCGAACCGATGACCCGTCATACATCCTTCGCATTGATAAAAAAACCGGCAAGACTTTGTGGCGGGTTGAACGTCCTACGCAAGCCATACAGGAATCGCCCGATTCCTATGCGACACCGGCGCTTCTGAAATACGGCAACACCAAAGAAATCGTCATCACCGGCGGCGATTGTGTAACCGGGCACGACCTGGCGACCGGCAAAGAGTTGTGGCGCGTCAATGGTCTCAATCCCGAAAACCATCCGTTTTATCGCATCGTCGCGTCGCCTGTGGTTGCAGATGGCATCGTCTATTCACCGAGTCGCGTCAAGCCTGTAGTCGCGATTAAAGCCGGAGGGCGCGGCGATATTACCGCTTCGCATAAGCTCTGGTCATTTGATAGAGGACCCGATGTGCCGACGCCGGTGACCGATGGAAAATATTTTTATTCGTTCGATGACCGGGGCGTCACCTGGTGTCTGGATGCGAAAACCGGAAAAGTCATCTGGGGACCTGAACGCATTAAACCCGCGACCTACAGCGCCTCGCCTATCTTGGCGGACGGCAAAATTTACATCACCAATGAAGACGGACTCACCGTCGTGTTAAAAGCCGGTGATAAATTTGAAGTGCTCGCTGAAAACGATTTGAAAGATTATTGTCTGAGTACGCTGGCAATTTCCGACGGGCAGATTTTCATTCGCACCACGCAGCACCTTTATTGCATCGGCAAACGTGTAGCCAGATAAGGCGCGCAAGTTATCGCAATCAATTGAGCGATACGCTATGATAGCGACCAGGAGAATGGTTATGTCTGAAGTGACGCTCGAAAAAGTTATTGCTGAGATTGATGCCTTGAATCAGGAAAGCTTGCGTCAATTGCGTCAAGTGGTGGACGAAAAATTGCAGCGGCTGGAACAAGCAACTTCAGAACCGACGCCCAATAAACTTCCAGTGCCGCGATTTCTCGGCTACACTGCGCCTCCCAAAGACCGCACCAAAGAATACGAGTGGTTACGAGCGCACCGTCAGGAATATTTGCATCAATGGGTAGCGTTGGATGATGATAATTTGCTTGCACATGGCAAAAAGTTCAAAGAAGTCATTGAAACAGCGCGACAAAAAGGGGTTCCTGATGCATTGATGATTTTTGTCGAACCGCCCGATGCGCCGCCATTTGTGTTGTGGTAATCCTTTTCAGGTTTTGAATCTGTATGCCATTTCAACTCACATTTGCTGAGCGTTACGTTTATAAATCTCTGGAGAGTGGAATCACTATACCAACGGCTTTGCGGCTTGGTCGACATTTTGTTTCCGTTGATGCAAAGATAGATACCGGCGCGCAAGTTTGTCTTTATACGCGAGACGCCGGTGAAGATTTGGGAATTGATATTGAATCCGGCATTCCTTTATCGCTCACGACGATTGCGGGCAGTATGCTGGCTTATGGGCACGAAGTCACATTGGAAACGCTGGGACTCAGTTTCCAAACTATTGTCTATTTTTCCGAATTTGAAAATTTGCCGCGCAATCTTTTAGGTAGGCAAGGATGGCTTCGACTGGTGCGACTTGCCATCGTTGATTACGATGAAGCGATTTATCTGAGTCCGTACACGGGTTAATTGAATCAACACCCGGCAAATTGCTTGAGACAACTTATGCTTTCTTTTAAAGCGTTTTTCGATTTGAAAGAGAACCACCGTTTGATTTCCAAATTAACAATTAAAGGGACAAGAAGATGCATATAAAAACTCATTTGGCGATGTTGTTGATTTTGCTTTTTATCAATCCGGTTTTTGCTCAAACCAACTGGACGCAGTTTCGCGGCGCGGGTTCGCTTGGGGTGGCAACCGATGACCCGAATCTGCCCGATAAATGGAGCGCGACGGAAAACGTCGTCTGGAAAACTGATATATCGGGAACCGGATGGAGTTCGCCTGTGGTGTTTGGCGATTCGATATTCTTAACTTCGGTGATTTCGGCAAGCGATGAAGAGAAGCCGAAAAAAGGGCTTTATTTCGGCGGCGAACGCCCGGCGTCGAAAGCCGAACATCGCTGGGCGGTTTACGCTGTGGATTTCAACACCGGCAAAATCAAATGGGAACGCGAAGTTTTTAAAGCCATCCCCGAAGCCAAACAATCGCGCCACTTGAAAAATTCTTATGCGTCGGAAACCCCTGTGACCGACGGCGAACGTGTCTATGCCTATTTCGGCAACGTCGGGCTTTTTGTTTTCGATATGAAAGGCAAACCGTTGTGGTCGAAAAAATTCGGCGCTTTTAAAACCCGTTACGGCTGGGGCACGGCGGCTTCGCCGGTGGTTTACAAAGACCGCGTCTACATCGTCAACGACAACGACGAACAATCGTTCATCGTTGCCTTGAACAAAAAGACCGGTGAAGAAATCTGGCGAGCCGCAAGACAGGAAGGCACCAACTGGGCGACGCCTTACATCTGGGAAAATGAGCAGCGCACCGAACTCGTCACTTCCGGCACTGACCGCGTGCGCGCTTATGATTTGAACGGTAAAGTGCTCTGGGAATTTTCCGGTATGTCGTCGATTGCCATCCCGACGCCGTTTTCAAAATTCGGACTGCTTTACATTGCATCAGGTTACGTCGGCGACCAGCATCGCCCGGTTTATGCGATTCGCGCAGGCGCAAGCGGTGACATCTCGCTTAAAAAAGGCGAGACTGCAAATCAATTCATCACCTGGTATCAACCGCAAGCCGGGCCCTACAACCCCTCGCCAATCATTTACGGCGATAACTATTACACGCTCTATGACCGGGGCTTTTTCACCGCCCACGATGCCAAAACCGGCAAAGAGATTTACGGCAAACAACGCATCGACCCGGCTACCACTGCCTTCACCTCTTCACCGTGGGCTTATAACGGAAAGATTTTTGCCTTGAGCGAAGACGGCGATACCTTCGTCATTCAAGCGGGCAACGAATTCAAAGTCATCGGCAAAAATTCATTGGAAGAGTTTTGCATGGCGACACCGGCAATCGCGCGCGGCAGTTTAATCATTCGCACCGCGTCGAAACTCTATCGCATCGCCAAAAAGAAAAGCTGATGCCCCTGAAGGCAATTCACCATTGCCAAGCCGTTGATAATCACAAATGACAAAAGGTTCACTACCGGGTGAACCTTTTATGTTCTTCAGGTTTTTATGTCATCTGTCAGGATGACATAGGGGCTTGAAGTAGCGGATTCGCCTGGTTTAATCATTTTACGCGAAGCGATTCTGGGCGCGCACATTGACCGCTGCCTCGTGCTTCACTTAACATTGCCTCGCAAAATTTCTTTTCATTGGAGCGACGATCATGAGTTCAACGGGAATTCCTGACATTAAATCGAGATTCATTCAACCGCCGACGGAAAAAACCGGCGCGTACCTGCCGCTGCTTCCCGGACAGACGGTGTGTACAGTGAAAAACGAAAAAGGCGAAAATTGTTTAGGGCATATCAAACAATGGTTCACGGCTTCAAAAGAGGATTTAGCCAAAGCCGCAGCGGGTAATGTCCTGCATCGTTGTCAACGCTGCCAGGCGGTTTACGAAGGTCCGCCGAAACAACATCTCAACCCGCTACCGAAAAAGAAGAAATGAATCCGTTGAGGAACGGGCTTTGATTGCGCCTCACTTCAACGATGAGCGCAAGGATTTCTTCTCACAGATTATCGAAGAGACCTGTTAAAAAGTTCTATTTGTTGAGTGTGAGTCTTATGCCCGCGCTCAACTCAAATCCCCGATTGAAAGAGATGCAACGCTTATGAAAACCAAAACCGCACCCTGGATTTTTCGTTTGCTGACAAGCTGTCTGGTCGTCGGCACTTTGATGCTCTCGGCGTATGCCGACGGCGCGAAAGACAAAAAGAACGGAGCAAAAAAGGTTATGTTCAAGCACCAATACGCCGAAGTCAACGGCGTCAAATTGCATTATGTGAAAGCCGGTGAAGGCAAAAAACTGGTGATGTTCGTTCACGGCTTTCCCGAATTCTGGTACGAATACAAAAATCAACTCGAAGACTTCGGCAAAGATTACACCGCCGTAGCCCCCGATATGCGCGGTTACAATTTATCGGAAAAACCTGCGGAGCTTGAAAAATATCAAGTCAAATACATGGTCGAAGACCTGCGCCTGCTTGCCGAAAAACTCGGACACCGGAAATTTATATTGGTTGCGCACGATTGGGGTGGAGCCATTGCCTGGGCATTTGCGATTGCGCATCCTGAAAATTTGGAAAAACTCGTCATCATCAACGCGCCGCATCCGGGTGTCTTTGCCCGCGAACTGGCGCAAAATCCCGCCCAACAAAAAGCCAGCGGTTATATGTTGTGGTTTCGCGGTCCTGATGCAGAGAAAACGCTGTCGGCGAATAACTATGCAATGTTGGTCAACATCGTTTTAGGCGAAGGACTCAAAACCGGCGTCTTCAACGAAGAAGATAAAAAGATGTATATCGAAGCCTGGTCGCAACCCGGCGCGCTCACTGGCGGTTTGAATTATTATCGCGCCGCCAGAGTTGGCCCTCCGGCTGAAGGACAAAAGAGCGAAGCCAATTTTGCATCAGGCATGAATTCGTTAATGGTGAACGTGCCGACCCTGGTCATCTGGGGCGAAAAGGATGCCGCGTTGCTTACCGGCAATCTCGACGGTCTGGATAAATTCGTTCCGCAACTCACCATCAAACGCATACCCGAAGGCACGCACTGGGTGATTCACGAAAAACCGCAACTCGTCAATCAATACATTCGCGAATTTATCAAATAAAAATTGATAAAGCCCGGATCATTTTTAAGCTTGTCAACCAAAACTTCTTTCAGGCTCTGAGTAAAACCAGAGCCTGACTTCCTCCCACCAATTGCTTCTAAACATGATGAGAATAAAAATTTCAGCGGTTATTTTATCTTTGGTCTCACTGCTTGTTTTGTGCAATCCGGCGGAATCTCGACCTGTGCAAATCGCAAAACCAGTTCGACAAAAACCATTTTTTATCGCTCCGAAAGTTGACCGCCGCGTCGAACTCTTGAGCATCGTTGCGCGGCTCGCTGAGTTTGAAGAGTACAGTGGCAATGATTTCAAACTCTATGTTGATGAAGTCAACCGGCATTTCGCGAAATACAAACAACACGCCGTCGTTCAGCAGATGTTGAAAGTGCGACAGCAAAACGGCGTCGGGTTTGATGCCGTCATGAATATGGCTGTGCATCTCAGCCCGCCACCGGAACTTGCGCCTCGTGTTGCCTTCACAGACAAAATTCCCGATAGACGCTGGGGCAAAGCCGACGCCGAGGAGTTCACCAGGCTATTGCGGCAGTTTTACAAAGATGCCGATTGCGAAAATTTTTTCAAAGCCCACAGTGAGTTATACAACACCGCCGAGCAGCGCTTTCAACAACTCTTAAACAAGGTGGATTTCGATTGGTATAAACGTTTTTACGGCGAAGTGCCAGGCGGCACCTTTAACCTCTACATTGGATTGTTAAACGGCGGCGGCAATTACGGTCCGAAAGTTGTGCATCCGAAAGGCGAAGAAGACCTCTATGCCATCATCGGCACCTGGCAGATGGATAAAGAGGGAATGCCGCTTTACAACGAGCGATTGCTTTCGACCATCATTCACGAATTCAATCACTCATTCATCAACCATCTGGTTTATGCCAACGAAGCCGCTTTGAAAAATGCCGGAGAAAAAATTTATCCGCCGGTTCGAGAGAAAATGCAAAAGCTTGCCTATGGTAACTGGCAGGTAATGATGCTTGAATCGCTGGTGCGTGCCGCCGTGGCGCGTTACCTCTTTGAACACGAGCAAGAATCGGCAAATAAAGAGGTCATTCAACAACGCAATATCGGATTCTTGTGGATGAGCGAGTTGTTTGCCTTGCTTGGCGCGTATGAAAACAACCGCGCGAGTTACCCGACTTTTCGTTCGTTTATGCCGATGGTCATTGGTTATTTCAACGATTACGCCAAACGCATAACCCTTGATGCCAAAAATTTTGAAGACCTGACGCCGCGCGTTGCCAGCCTTGCGCCATTCGCAAACGGCGCGCAGGATGTTGACCCGACGATTACCCGATTGACCTTTACCTTTGATAAACCGCTCGACCCGAAAGGCGGCGTGTCAATTAATTTCGGCGAAGGCGGACGCGAACACTTCCCGATTACCAAAGTCGTCGGCTATAACGAAACGGGCACGACGTTTACCGTCGAGATGCAATTGAAACCCGATTGGCAATATGAATTTGCGCTCACCGGGATCGCGTTCAAAACCAGAGACGGCTATCCGTTGCAGCCCTACACGGTGAAATTCAAAACGCGAAAGTAATTCGCTTGCTTTTCAAAAAAATAGTTTTCACCTTTTGCAGAAAATCAAATCCTTCGTTGAGGAAAAAAACAAAATGTTTAAAGACCCTGTTGCGCAGTTGAATGCTTCACCTAAGACCACCACTGCCACCAACGGCGATTATAAAATCTGGCAAGTGATTTCGGCTTCGGCGGTCGGCACCATGATTGAGTGGTATGATTTCTATATTTTCGGAAGCCTCGCTACGGTTATCTCGCCGCTCTTTTATCCCACGGGCAACGAAACGCTGGCGCTCATCGCGTATCTTTCGACCTTTGCGGTTGGGTTTGTGGTGCGCCCGTTTGGGGCGCTCTTTTTCGGTCGCATCGGAGACTTAGTCGGGCGCAAATACGCTTTTTTAGTGACGCTTTTAATTATGGGCGGCGCAACCGCGATTATCGGCTTTTTGCCGACCTATAACAGCATTGGTCTTGCCGCGCCTGTCGCGCTTTTACTCATACGGATATTGCAAGGCTTGGCGCTTGGCGGCGAATATGGCGGCGCGGCGGTCTATGTCGCAGAGCATGTGCCCGATGGCAAACGCGGTTTTTATACGAGCTTTATTCAAATCACCGCAACCCTTGGACTCTTCGTTTCGCTTGCGGTGATTCTGATTGTGCAAAATCTGATGAGCAAAGCAGCGTTCAACGAATGGGGCTGGCGCATTCCGTTTTTGATTTCGATTTTTCTGGTTGGCGTATCGCTTTACATTCGCTTGCGCATGAAAGAGTCGCCGATTTTTCAACATATCAAAGGCGCGGGAATGACTTCGGCAAAACCGCTCAAGGAAGCCTTCACCCATTGGGACAACCTGCATCGCGTGCTGGTGTCGCTCTTTGGCGCAACCGCCGGGCAAGGCGTCGTCTGGTACACCGGGCAATTTTACGCGCTCTTTTATTTGCAGACGATTTTGAAAGTCAACGCCACGTCGGCAAATTACATTGTGGCGATGGCGTTGCTTTTAGGGATGCCGTTTTTTGTTTTCGCAGGGGCGCTCTCTGACCGCATCGGTCGCAAAAAAATTATGATGCTTGGCTGTTTCCTGGCAGCCGTGTTTTACCTGCCGATTTATAAAGCCATGCAATCGGTCGCCGGTTCAAATGTGGTGACCGCGACTTCGCAAACCAACGCGATCACCGGCGCGATTACCCTTGAACCGCAAACCTCTGTTGATGGTGTGTTGCAAACCGCAAAAGAGGTGTTGATTTATACAAACTTCAGCGATTTCATCAGCAATCCGATTGCCTGGAAATTAATATTACTGGTATTCGTTCAAGTGATTTTTGTGACCCTGGTTTACGGGCCGATTGCGGCATACCTGGTCGAAGCCTTTCCCGCAAAAATTCGTTATACGGCATTGTCTCTGCCTTACCACATCGGCAATGGTGTATTCGGCGGACTGTTGCCGCTCATCGGGCTGACCATCGTTGCTGAAACCGGCAACATCTATGCAGGGCTTTATTACCCGATAGCAGTTGCCGCAATAACGTTTATTGTTGGTTCGCTATTGTTGAAAGAGACTCGTAGCGTGCTCATCTGGAGAGAACTGGAAACCGATTTGCCTGACCATGTGACCAGCGATATGGAAGGTCCAGCTTAGGCATGAACAGGTGAAAGGGTGTGAAGGTGAAGCGGTGAAAGACTGATTAAAAATTTTTATAAGGTATTTGGGGTTGACAGAATTTTGTTTTCAACTCTTGAGTAGTAGCACAATGATTTTCCGTATCAGACATTGACGATAAAACCGGCTCGTGGAGCCGATGCAACCCCGTTGAATCCTCGTTGAGATTTAATTCGTCCGAAAACTCATCAACAAATTCTTGTTGGAGTTGTTTCGGGTAAGGATTCGCAATTACTGATGACCCCACGGTTGTGAATTAATTTTCAGCATTCGCTTCCTTGGGTTATTTTGTTGGATAAAGGAAAGCCAGCGTAGAAAAATTCTGCTAGACTAAATTCATCAACCCGGCAATTTTAAATCCAGTGGAAACCTTGAAACGATGGAGATGTTGGTATGAATTTCATGGTCGATATGATGTCCTTGTTGAGAAAAGTTCGATTGATAAACCGGAAACTGGTAAGCAATGATCGGATTGTCGCAAGCCCCGTGTGCCTTGCGGCAATCCTATTTTTGTTGCTGTTTAATGCCTCATTAAACACCTTTGGACAAACCGCTACGAAACCACAAACTGCGCCGGTAACCAGTGCGACACCGGTAAAACAACCTGAGAGTTTGAGCGCCGCCGAATTTTCCCGGCTGGTTCGTGAACTTTCCGAAGAAGGCGGTTATTTTCGCTCGGACAATTTTACCTCGAATGAAACCTCATACCTGCACATCGTTGATAAATTGAAACAGTTGGGCGCAACCGGGGGCGCATATCTTGGCGTCGGTCCCGAACAGAATTTCACCTACATCGCCAAAATCCGCCCGCGCATCGCATTTTTAATCGATATTCGTCGTCAGGCGATTATTCAGCACTTGATGTACAAAGCGATTTTTCATCTGTCGCCGACCCGCCCGCAATTTCTGTCGCGATTATTCAGTAAACCGTTGCCGAAAGAAAAAGCTCCGGCGGCAGATGTGCCGATCAATGATTTGTTGAATTTTTTCAGCCAGGCAGCCGCAGACGATAAAACCTATGAAGCGAATCTCGCGGCGGTTCGTAAAACCATTCAGGAAGATTTTCAGTTCCCGCTTTCCGAAGAAGACCAGCACAGTCTTGATTATGTGTATAAAAGTTTTCGCGCCGATGGATTGGATATTTCCTATCGCGTCGAAGGAACCTGGGGAAATAATTATTTCCCGACCTTTAGGGAAATCATTGCCGGAACCGATTTAAATGGTAAGCAAGGCAATTTCCTCGCCACTACGGATGATTTTAACTTT
Organism: Acidobacteriota bacterium; assembly: GCA_040754075.1. Lineage (NCBI taxonomy): Bacteria > Pseudomonadati > Acidobacteriota > Acidobacteriota bacterium. The sequence goes on along the minus strand of JBFMDH010000017.1, from coordinate 17,098 downwards.
GTGCGCGATATGCATCGCAAAAATCTGATCATTCCGGTGGTCGGTGATTTCGGCGGCAAAAAAGCGATTGTCGCGGTTGGCGATTACCTGCGTAAAAACGGATTTACGGTCACTGCATTTTATACCTCGAATGTCGAGCAATATCTTTTCGGCAGCAGTTCGTTTGCAGCCTTTGCAGAAAATGTGCGCAAATTGCCGATGACCGAAAAAAGCTTGTTCATTCGCGCCGCGGCAGGACGCAATGCCCATCCGGCGCACATTCCGGGGCATCGTTTGACAACCTTGCTGCAATTGATGAAGGTTTTTCTGAAAGATTTTGACGAAGGGCGTTATCAAACTTATAACGACTTGATTACGACAAACTACATCGCGGCGGAAGAGAAAAAATAGACTGACAATCGTCAGCAGCGCGAACCGTTTCATCTGGTATAGCTGTCACTCAAGGACGAATTAATAATCATTGAGCAAGCGGTCTTTGACCGCCTAAGTGATGGGTTTCTAATTCAAAATCAACTTCAACACAGTGGATTCTAAATCACCAACGTCGGCACTCATTGTAGACCGGCGAAGATAAGTTCAACTTTGCATTGAGGTGAAACAGGCTATGAAGAAAATATCGGTCTTTGCTGTAACCGCGTTTCTATTTTCGTTAATTAATGCATCGGTTATTGCCGACAACCAGCAGGCGCATTGGCCTGAATGGCGCGGACCTTCTTTTAATGGCATGGCGCGTGGCGATGCGCCGACCAGTTGGGACGAAACCAAAAACATCAAATGGAAAGCCTCGATTCCCGGTCGCGGTCATTCGACGCCAATCATCTGGGGCGACAAAATTTTTCTGACGACTGCCACGCCGACGGGCAAAACCCCGCCACCTGCGCCTGAAGCAGGCGGGCAAGGGCGGCGCGGCGGATTATCAGGCGGCGGCGCGATGGCACAGGTCGAACATAAATTCGAGGTACTTTGCCTCAATCGTAAAACCGGCAAAATTCTCTGGCAGAAAACTGCCCGCGTCGCCACCCCGCACGAAGGCTACCATCGAATGTATGGCAGCTTCGCTTCCAATTCGCCGGTCACCGACGGCAAATATGTTTATGTCTCTTTCGGTTCGCGCGGCGTCTATTGTTTCGATATGAACGGCAAGCTCATCTGGGAAAAAGACCTCGGCGTGCAGATGCGTATGCGCTTGCAATTCGGCGAAGGGACGGCTCCGGCGCTCGACAAAGACAAACTGATTTTGACTTTTGACCACGAAGCCGGTTCATTCATCGTGGCGCTCGATAAACAAACCGGTAAAGAGTTGTGGCGCGTGTCGCGTGATGAAATCAGCGCCTGGAGTGTGCCGTTGATTATTGAATACGGCGGACGGCGGCAAATCATCGTGGCGGCAAGCAAGAAGGTGCGAAGCTATGACGCGCAAACCGGCAAAGTGATTTGGGAATGTGCGGGCTTAGGTTCAAATGTGATTCCCGCGCCGATTTTTTATAACGGCGTAGTGTACGTGATGAGCGGGCATCGCGACCCGAAATTGATGGCGATTAAACTGGGCAAAGAAGGTGATTTGACCGGAACCGATGCGGTGTTATGGACGCATACGCGCGGCATGTCTTATACGGCGTCGCCGGTTTTGCATGACGGCAAACTCTATGTGTTGACCGACGGCGGACAGGTCAGTTGTTTTAATGTTGCGACGGGTGAGCCTTATTTTCAGCAGGTGCGTTTGCCGCGTCCGTATAATTTCAAAGCCTCGCCGGTTGGCGCAAACGGCAAACTTTATCTGGCAAGCGAAGATGGCGAAGTCATCATTTTGAAGATGACCGATAAACTCGAAGTCTTAACCACCAACAAACTCGAAGATCAGATGTTTATTGCCTCGCCGGTGATTGTCGATGGCGAACTGTTTCTGCGCAGTCAAAATACGCTCTACTGTATCAGCGAAAATAAAAAGTAAATGAGTGATGGGTTTTCACACATCCCGATAATCGACATCAGCGCGCTGGTTCAGCAAAAGCCTGAACGGCGCGCTGTGGCAGCGCAAATCGGGCAGGCGTGTCGCGAATGCGGATTTTTTTACATAACCGGGCACGGCGTTGATGAAGCGTTGCAAGCGAGGCTTGAAAATTTGAGTCGCGAATTTTTCGCGCAACCGCTTGCAGACAAATTGCAAATTCGCATGGCACGAGGCGGACGCGCCTGGCGCGGTTATTTTGCGGTTGGTGATGAACTCACATCCGGCAAACCGGATTTGAAAGAAGGCATCTATTTCGGCGCGGAACTCGGTGATGACCATCCAATGGTTCAAGCGCATACGCCGATGCACGGGCGCAATCTCTTTCCGACGGGACTCAATGAATTTCGTGAAACGGTGCTTGACTATATGGCGGCGATGACCGCGCTTGGTCATCAATTGATGCAGGGTATCGCGCTCAGTCTCGAACTCGATGAAAATTATTTTTATGAGCGCTATACGGCTGAACCATTGACGCTTTTTCGCATCTTCAATTATCCGCCTGACCTTGAAGTTGAAAAAAGCTGGGGCGTTGGTGAACACACGGATTATGGTGTGCTGACGATTTTAAAACAGGACGATTCGGGCGGCTTGCAGGTGAAATCAAAATCGCAATGGGTCGAAGCGCCGCCGGTTGCCAATACGTTTGTCTGTAACCTGGGGGATATGCTTGACCGCATGACCGGCGGGTTGTATCGGTCAACGCCGCATCGCGTGAAAAATCCGACAACCCACAATCGGTTATCGTTTCCGTTTTTCTTTGATCCGAATTTCAATGCTGAAGTCAAAGCCATTGACCTGAGCCTTGCAGTCAAGGATGATAAGGATGAGCGTTGGGATAAAGCGAGTGTTCATGAATTTCAGGGCACTTATGGCGAGTATTTGTTAAACAAAGTGGCGAAGGTTTTTCCGCAGTTGCGCGAGAAAATCATCTGATAAAATGGGCAAATCTTCGTTCAATACTACTCAATCTATTCAATAAAAAACCATGGACGAAAAATTCTGGGATAGCCTTGCGGCGAATTACGATGAAGAAGTTTTTGATACCTTAAAAAATGATAAGCATGGCATTCTTGCCAAATACATTGACCGGTTTGCGTCAAGCGAACATCAGGCGACGGATTTCGGCTGCGGTGTAGGGAAATATTTGCCGACGCTTGCCAAAAGGTTTCATAAAGTTTATGCCATCGACCATTCACAAAAATGCCTGGATGTTGCCAAAAAGTCGTGTGAAGAATTTTCAAATATCAGATTTTTGAAATGCGATTTGAGTAACGGCGAATTGCGCATCCCTAAAGCTCATTTTGCTATCAACACCAATGTCATCATTATGCCATCGCCGGAAAAGCGGCTGGCGATTTTGCAGAACCTGTCACGCAAAATCGTTAAAGGCGGGCATCTGCTGTTGCTTGCGCCTTCGGTTGAATCGGTGCTCTACACGCAGTTTCGCATCGCCGAGTGGTTTGCAAAATTGAACAAGCGGCGCAAAAATCCGCTTTACGAAAAACTTTCGGATGGCAGTCTGAAAAATTTTTCTATCCCCAACGGCATCCTCAATATCGAAAACGTTGCCACCAAACATTATGTCAAAGAAGAGTTGCTGGTTTTACTGCATCGCGTGGGACTCGAGGTGAAATCGTTTGAAAAAGTCGAATACGATTGGCGGCTTGAGTTGGATGAATCGGCAGATGAATTGACGCCGCCTTACCCCTGGGACTGGCTGGTGGTGTGCGAAAAAGTCCGTTGAGACGAATCGCGCAAAGCAAAATCCAAAGCCATTGAAAGCGCCGTCAAACACCGCTTGCTCAAAGGTTATTGATTAATTCATCAAGCTCATGCGGCGCAAGATATCCTGAAAACGCGGGTCGGTGCGTAACGGGTCAAAACGCGGGTCGGCTTTTACATAAGACAAATATTCGTTGCGTTCTTCATAAGCTTTTTCCAACCACTCAATGGCTTTTTCGGTTTCGCCAAGCCCTGTGTAAATCACCGCAATGTCGTAAGACGAAGGTTTGCGTTCGTTGGGTTCATTGGTGAGTTCATCCAACAGTTTTTGCGCTTCGCGTTTTTTTCCGGCAACGGCATAAGCGTGACCCAGGGCGGCAATCATAATCGGATTGTTGGCTGATGATTCGCGTCCTTTTTCAAATTGCTCGATGGCTTCGTCATATTTATTTTGCGCTTCGAGAATCAACCCGTAATAACGCCGCGCCGAAAAGAAATTGGGTCCCATCTCAATCGCCTTTTGACAGGCTTTCGCGCCCGCATCATATTGCCGCGAGTAAAAATAAATCCATCCGATTTGCGCGTTTGCCATCAGCGACAGCGGGTCAAGTTCCTGTGTGCGTTTCGATTCTTCAATGGCTTCCAGGCTGCGACCGACGGAAACCAGATGATTGGCGTACCATTGTCTGGCGAGCGCGTAATTGGGATTGAGTTCGATGGCGCGACGAAAGGCGGCTTCTGCGCCTTCCCAATCCCACTCATAACGGCTTTTGACGAACGCCAGCGAGGTATGCGCTTCAGCCAGAGTGTCATCCAAAGCGAGGGCTTTTTCGGCGGCTTCTTTGGCTTTAGGGAAAGCCTCGTGCGGCGGCATAATGCCATAAACCACCAGCAGGTTGTAAGAATCGGCAAGCCCTGCATAAGCCGGCGCGTATTGCGGATTTTTATCAATTGCCTGTTGGAAATAATCCAAACCTTTGCGCACATCGTCGGCGCGACGCTTGTTCCAATAATTGCGTCCCATCAAATAGAGTTGATAGGCTTCCAGGCGTTTGCGCTCATCGCTGTTGAGTTTGAGTTGGAGTTTTTGCGAAATGCTGCGCAGGATTTCTTCCTGCAAAGCAAGGATGTCCGAGAATTTGCGTTGATATTGTTCGCCCCAGATGCGCGTGTTATCGCGGGCATCAACGAGTTCGATGTTGACCAGGACGCCATCATCGCGTTTGCTGATTCTGCCCGACAGCACCGCCTGCACACTGAGGTCGCGACCAACCGCGCGCGGGTCAACATCGCCGCCTTTGTAACGCAAGACGGAAATCAACGACATGACTTTGAGCTTAGGCAATTGCGAAAGATTTTTAATCAAACTTTCAGTCATGCCGTCTGCAACATAATCGGAACTCGGTTCGCCGCCGGTATTGACAAAGGGCAGGACGGCGATGGAATCAACAGCGGTCTTGTTTCTGCCATTAAAATAAATCAACGCGACAACCGCGAGAATCACTGCGAACAACGAAAAGAAGACGGTTTTCTTGCGTTGTTTAAGTTCGGTGATGATGTATTCGGCGCTCGACATCGGACGCACGGGCTGCATATCGCCTGTGAAAAATTCATCTCGCGAATAGTCAACCACCGTCGGGCGACTGCCGCTATTGCGAATCGTACTGACTTCGTAACTCACATCGGGCGTCATCGAACGTTCGCGAATTTCTTCAAATGCCAGATGCTGACGCAGATTTTTTAAATCGAGCGCGATGTCTTTGGCGGTTTGATAGCGTTCTTCACGGTCTTTGCGCAGGGCTTTGGTGACGATGCGCTCCAACTCCTGCGGCACTTCTCTTGAGTAACGCGCCAGTAAGGGTGGCTCTTTGTAGAGAATCGAAGCGATGATTTCGCCTGGCGTTGAACCTTCAAAGGGCGTGCGTCCCGAAACCATTTCATAAACCATCGAGCCGAGGCTGAAAATATCGGCGCGCGCATCGATGCTCATGCCGCGCGCCTGTTCGGGCGACATATAATGCGGCGTGCCCATGACGATGCTTGGGTCGGTGCTTAAAATCTGGGTTTCCGTTTCATCATCAATCTCGCCGGAATTCGGCAGTGGTTCCGTAAGTTTCACCAGTCCAAAATCGACGACTTTGACATAACCATCGGGACGCACCATCACATTTTCAGGTTTGATGTCGCGATGCACGATGCCTGCCGCATGGGCTGCGCTCAGCGCGTTGGCGACTTGAATGGCAATCTTTAAGGCGTCGCGGAGGCTTAGTCGCCCGCTCATCATGCGTTGTCTGAGGGTTTGTCCTTCAATAAATTCGGTGACGATGTAATTGAGTTCGCCTGTGTGACCGACTTCAAAAATGGTGATGATATTGGGATGGTTCAAAGCCGAGGCGGCGCGCGCTTCCTGCTCGAAGCGCCGCAAGCGGTCGGCTTCGTGGGTAAAATGCGAAGGCAAGACTTTGAGCGCCACTTTGCGTCCGAGTCGCGTGTCTTCCGCCAGGTACACTTCACCCATGCCGCCCGAACCGAGTCTGGACATGATGCGATAATGCGAAAAACTTGTACCGGCTGCGAAAGACATCTTCTGCATAGCTTGTTGCTTTGCCAATTTAAAATTTATTGTCGCCCAATACGGGTTTGATTATGCCAGTGATTTTTAGCCAAGCAAACAGCGATTAGCAACCCAAATGAAAATCCACTGTGATTACGGAATTATTCCTGAATGAAAGGTGAAAAGCGATTGTACTTTTCCAATTAATTTAAACCAACACGCCGCGCCAGATCGGCAAAGCGCGGGTCATCGCGCAATAAATCGAGTTCCGGTTCGACATTCATATACGCGAGCAACCCGTAACGCTCTTCAAATGCCATATCCAAAAATTTAAAGGCGCGATCTTTGTCGCCAAGCCCGACGAAAATTCTTGCAAGAAAATATGCCGGTACATATTGATGACACGACAGGTCGCCGAGTTCTTCAAGCAGCCGATGGGCTTCATCGCGATTACCGGAAAGCGCATAAAAATAGGCTTGGGAAGCTAAGGTTTCCAGGTCTTCACCGGCAATCTGTAGCGCCTTTTGAAATTCGGCAGCCGAGGCTTCGTACATTCCTTTGATGGCATAGACCTGCCACAAACGCCGTCGCGCCAGTAGAAAGTTCGGTTCAATCTCCAAAGTTTTATGCAGTTGGTCAATCGCTGCGTCGTAATCGCGGCTCATATACAACAACCAACCGAGATTGGCTTTAATCGGTAAAGACATCGGGTCAATCTCTTGCGCCTTTTGCATTTCAACGAGCGCTTCATCGTGGCGTTGCAGGGCGACGAGATATAGCGCATACCAGAGATGGGCTGTCGCATAGCCCGGATTGAGCGCAATCGCTGTGCGAAATTCGCGTTCGGCAGCCGCCCAGTCCCAATCGTATCCGAGTTTCACAAACGCCAGTGAGGTGTGAGCTTCGGCGAGCGCCTCGTCCAACGCTAAAGCGCGAGTCGCCGCCGAACGCGCTTTCGGAAAGGCTTCGCTGGGTGGCGATGAACTGTAACTGGCGATGATGTTATAAGCGTCTGCGAGTCCCGCATAAGCGAGCGCATAATTGGGGTCAATATCAATCGCTTTGTTGAAATGCTCGATGCTTTTATGCAACCCGTCGCGCGAGCGTTTGTTCCAATGAAAGCGCCCTTTCAAATATTCCTGATAAGCGTCAGTGTTCTGGGTGTGGCGTTTGCTTAAACGTTTTTTCTGTTCGCCGGTCAGTTTGAGTTTCAGTTTGTCGGAAATCTCTCTGGAAATCTCTTCTTCGATAGCGAAGATGTCTGCGAGTTGCCGGTTGAATTGTTCGCCCCAGAGTTGCGACCCGTCGTCCGCGTCAATCAATTCGGTTTTGATGACCAGCCGGTCGCCGCGTTGCAGGACTCTGCCGGTCAGTACGCCGCGAACTCCGAGTTCCGCTGCGACCGCTTGCGGGTCAATGGCTTTGCCTTTGTAGCGAAACACCGTTGACCGCGCCATGACTTTGAGTTTGCCAATTTGTGACAGGTTATTGATGATGCTTTCGGTGATGCCATCGCTTAAAAACTCGGCGTCCGCATCGTGGCTGTCATTTTCAAAAGGCAAAATGGCGAGCGCGTCAATGGCTTTGCGTGAACGTTTGCGAACCGCTCCGGTTGACTTAGTCAGTGATGCGGTATTTTTTGCCGCCTGTTGAATCTCCTGTAAATCGTTTAATAAATCGCGCGCCGTTTGATAGCGATTTTCGCGGGCTTTTTCGAGACATTTTTTCACCACGCGCGCGAATTCCGCAGAGAGACCGGGTTTAAGCGCAGTGAGCGGCGCGGGTTCTGTGAAGCCGATGTTTTGAATGAGTTCGCGCTCAGTGTTGCCGGTAAACGGCAGCGCGCCGGTCGCGAGTTCATACATCACCACGCCGAGGCTGAATAAATCCGTGCGCGGGTCGAGCGCAAGCCCGAAAGCCTGTTCGGGCGACATATAAGGCACCGTGCCCATCACCACGCCAACAGCCGTTTCCTGGAACGCGGGCGTTGCCTCTTGCGCGACCTCGGGCGCGTAAACCGTTTTGAAACTGTCGGCTTGCATTTTTGGGTTTGCTGAATCAAGGCGCGTGGCGTATTCATCAAGCGCCACAGTCGGTTGCGAAGTTTCGTCGAGCGTCACTGTTGGTTGGCTCAGGTCATCAAGCGCCACGGTCGGATTGGTTGAAATATCAAGCGCATCGGTCGCGGCTGAGTCATCGAGTAAAACGGTTGCAGCATTCGTTTCATTCAATTGAACCGTGGGGTAGTTGGAAAAATTATCCGCTTCGTTGGCAAGCGGCTGGGTTTCATAATGCCGCCCGTCTTCATTGAGTCGCCCGGTGACGCGCGCCAACCCGAAATCGAGCAGTTTCACCAGCCCGCGCGGGGTTATCATAATATTCGAGCATTTAATATCGCGGTGAATGATGTTAAGTGAATGGGCTTCGTCGAGGGCTTCAACGACCTGCGCGGCAATATCAAGAACAGCGGTTTCAGCAAGCGGCCCGCAATGAATTTTGCGTGACAATAAATCGCCTTCGACATATTCCATCACGATAAAGCTCAACCCCTGATGTTCGCCGATGTCATAAATTGCTGCGGTATTTGGCGAACGCAAGGCGGAAGCGGCGCGCGCTTCTTTCAAAAACCGTGAACGGCGTTCGGGGTCGTATTGATAGGATGCCGGTAAAATTTTTAGAGCGACCTGACGAAACAAGCGTGTGTCTTCGGCGAGATAAACTTCACCCATTCCGCCCGCGCCGAGTTTTTTAATAATTTTGTAATGAGAAATTTGTTCAGACAGCAAGCCGATTTACCTCGAAACCAATCTGCCAACACGCGCGCCCGGAATGTTTTAAAAGTATAAACCACAAATGGGGAGCCAGTCAGTGTTAAAAGCGGCACGGGGTTGCATCACGCTCAGATATTACGAAGCTTCACCGGATTTCAGTTTTTCTTCTTCGAGTTCTTCTTCGATGACCTTCTCTTCGATTTTATGCTCGAATTTGCCGATGGCATAAAACAGCAAAATGATGCCGACCACCACCAGCAGAATGATTTGAATGCGTTTGAGATCGCCCGTGAGTTTTTCAATGCCGGTTGCAAAAGTAAATCCGATGCCTGCAAGTATGCCGACCCACGCGCCGCAACTGAGCAGGGTTAAAACCAAAAACCTGACCCTGCCGAAATGCGCCAAGCCCCAGAACATGGCGCTTGCGGTTCTCAGTCCATAAACATATTTGACGATAAACACCGACGCCACCCCGAAATGGCGCATCAACATTTCAATGCGTGGTTTGGCGCGGACGAAAAATCTTAGTGAGCGAGCTTTGCCGCGAAAGCGCGAGCCAATCCAATAGGTAATGGAATCGCCAACCACGCCGCCGGCGGTGCCAACTAAGAATGCGTCTCGAAAAGAAAACAGTCCGGTTTTCGCCAGCACCCCTGCAAACAGCAGCGTCAGGTCGCCTTCAATCATGGTGCCGAAAAAAACCGCCCACAGTCCGTATTGTTTGATTATGTCTTCCATTGAACGTTATGAAAAATATTGCGCGTCGTAAGTTTGAATTATGAATTTCAGCCATAAAAAATAGCTGGTAACTACGCGCAGCCTGATTTACGTGGCGTGAGATTGTAGCTTATGGGAGCGAAAATTGACATCCATTTTAAGCCTTTGTTATGCTCAGCTTTCCGATTCAATTCTGAACTCTTAATTAATTTTTCGCGGACAAAGCAGGGAAATCAATAAAGATTCGAGAGCGCGGGTCGTAAAAATTCTGAAACGACGCATTCATCAAATTAAATATCCGCATCTAAGGCAGCGTTTTCCGAATCGACACGCTAAGGATTGCTTTTATGACAGAACAAAATGACAAACTATTTATCGGTATAGACCTCGGCGGAACTACCATCAAAGGCGCGCTCGTTGACGACGCGGGTAACATCGTTTACGAAACGCGCGTCGATACGGAAAAAAATGATTCCGAAAAACTTCTCGCGCAAATCATCGAATTTACCAAACACCTGCAACAACAATCGGAAAGTCGCGCCGCAACCATCGGCATAGGGGTGCCGGGACTCGTCAACATCAAAACCAACCGCATAGAGACCATGCCCAACTTGCCCAATTTAAGCGAGATTGATATTCCCGGTCGCCTCAGCGAAGCGACCAAACTCCCGGTGACGATTGATAATGACGCGAACGCCGCGGCTTATGCGGAACTCAAAGCGGGCGCGGCGCGCGATAAAAAAGATGTGTTCTTCGTAACTCTTGGCACAGGCGTCGGCGCGGGGCTGATTATGGACGGCAAAATTTATCGCGGCGCGACCGGGTTTGCGGGCGAATTCGGGCACATGACGATTGACCCCGAAGGTATCGAATGCGGCTGCGGCAATGTCGGTTGTTTGGAAACCATTGCCTCTGCGCCCAACATTGTGCGACGTATGCGCGCCAGACTGCAACGCGACCGCACCAGTTCGCTTTCACTGCTTGCCATCCCGCGTGACCGCGAAATGACCGCCGAAGACATTGGCGTTGCGGCGCAAAACGGCGACGAAATGGCGCAGTTGATTATGGAACGCACCGGCATGTTTTTAGGCATTGCGATTGCGGCGGTGGTTAATTTGTTGAACGTTGAAATGGTCGTGCTTGGCGGCGGGGTGATGGCGGCAGGCAATTTGATTTTGAAACCGACAACCAGTGAAACGCGCCGCCGGGCTTTCCCGCCGTCGTTTAATAATTGTGAAATTGTACTCGCCGAACTCGGAGCCGCAGCCGGCGTCATCGGCGCAGCCCTCATCGGACGCGATTACGCGAAGTAAGAGATAGCGGCAAAAGGGGATTTGTGAGTATGAACAAGCCATTGCGATTGATTAGCTTGGTTCTCATCTCTTGGTTAGGTCTTGTGTGTCTCTGCCTACCTCAAACTGCTTATCAAAAACAGAATTCAGCTTACAGCCATTTAATTCACGTCACAGTTTCCGATGAGAAGAAAAAATCCATAGTTGAAGGATTACCTAAAGAAGCATTCACGGTTTTTTCTGAAGATGAAAAACAAGACATTACCTTTTTCGCAGGGCAGCACGTCCCCACAAGCATAGGATTGGTAATTGACGCTTCTGGTTCAATGCAATCTCATAAAGACAAAGTAACGACCATACAAACCGCACTCTTGAAATTTGTTAGCCAAGGTCACTCATCCAATAATTATTTTGTTATGAGCTTTCAGGAAGAGCCTCGGTTATTGGCTGATTGGACAAAAAATATTGAAACTATAAAAACAGCTTTGAATCAGGCAGTAGCAAGACCAAAACGAAGAGGTAGCCTATTTGACACCTGTTACGAAGCAGTAAAAAAATTAATGCAAGGAAAGGTTACTACAGCGAAGCGGGTAATTTTTTTAATTAGCGATGGGGAAGATAGCTATTCTAAAAAAAGTTTTGAAGACTTAAAAAAACTTTTACGGCAATCGGAAGTAATGATTTATTCGCTTGGCGTAAGGGATTTCTTTTACGAACCATTAACCGGTTTTGGGCGAGAAGTACTTGAAGAGTTAGCTCGGATTTCTGGCGGCAAATCTTATATCCCGACTCAATCAAAGAAGTTTGACGAGGCAGTTCAAGAAATATCTTTGGAATTGCAGAATCAATACACTATCGGATTCAATCCAATTATTTCTGACAACAAATATCACAAAATTAAAGTCATCGTTTCCCCTTCACCAGTACAAGAAGTATCTACGAAAGATTCCACCACCCAAAATATGAAACTCAAAGCCCGCACCCGCGAAGGCTATTTTGCCAAGTAAGAGTTTCTGGTTTCCAGTTTCCAGTTAGGTTATGCTTTGAAGTTCGTGTAAACTAAAAATTCAAACTGTAGACTAGAAACGATTAAGATGTCCGATTTATCACACATTAGAAATTTTTCGATTATTGCTCACATTGACCACGGCAAAAGCACGCTGGCTGATCGCTTGCTCGAATTCACGGGGGCGCTTTCGCAACGCGAAATGAGTGAACAAGTTTTAGACGCGATGGACCTCGAACGCGAGCGCGGCATCACCATCAAAGCCCATGCGGTGCGCCTCAATTACCAAGCTAAAGACGGGCGCGATTACATTCTCAATCTCATTGACACGCCCGGTCACGTCGATTTTTCTTACGAAGTTTCGCGTTCGCTTTCGGCTTGTGAAGGCGCGCTGCTTGTCGTTGACGCTTCGCAGGGCGTCGAAGCGCAGACGCTTGCCAACACCTACCTTGCGCTTGATCATAACCTCAATTTGATTCCGGTGATTAATAAAATTGATTTACCGGGCGCGGAACCCGAGCGCGTGCGCGAAGAGATTGAACACACCATCGGGCTTGAAACCGAAAATGCCGTAAACATCTCTGCGAAAATGGGGCTAGGCATTGATGAAGTTCTGGAAGCCATCGTGCGCGACGTGCCGCCGCCCACAGGCGAAACCGATACCTCGCTCAAGGCGTTGATTTTCGATTCGTGGTTCGATAGCTACCGTGGCGTGGTTGTCCTCGTGCGTTTGATTGACGGCGTGCTTAAAAAAGGCATGCGTGTGCGCTTTATGGACACGCAGAAAGATTATTTGATTGATTCGCTCGGCGTGTTGACGCCGAAACCGCGCGAGATTGATCAACTCAGCGCCGGTGAAGTCGGCTTTTTCACCGCCGCCATCAAGACCGTCGCCGATGTTGAAATCGGTGACACCGTCACCGAAGCCGCGCGCCCGACCGCAATCCCATTTCCCGGATTCAAACGTATCAAACCGATGGTCTTTGCGGGGCTGTATCCGGTCGAGTCGAATAAGTATGAAGAGTTGCGCGATGCGCTCGATAAACTGCGTCTGAACGATTCATCATTTTTTTATGAGCCGGAATCATCGGCGGCTTTAGGGTTCGGGTTTCGTTGCGGCTTTCTGGGACTCCTGCACATGGAAATCGTGCAGGAGCGTTTGGAGCGCGAATTCGATTTGGATTTAATTACTACTGCGCCAAACGTGCGTTATCGCGTGACCACGACATCAGGCGAAGTGTTGGAAATCGATAGCCCGTCACGCCTGCCCGACCCCGGAAAAATTGCCATGATTGAAGAGCCGTACATTCGCGCCATGATTATGTGCAATGACGAATTCGTCGGGCAGTTGTTTGCGCTTCTGGAAGAAAAACGCGGCGTCCAGATAGGCTTTGAATACCCCGCGACCAAACGGGTATTGCTCACCTATGAAATTCCGCTTGCCGAAATCATGCTCGATTTTTATGACCGTTTGAAAACCGTGTCGCGCGGTTATGCGTCGTTTGATTACGAACTCATCGGTTATCGTGAAGGCGATATGGTCAAACTCGACATCTTGGTTGCGGGCGAACAGGTGGACGCTTTGTCGCTCATTGTGCATAAGGAGTTCGCTTATTCACGCGGCAAAATTTTAGTTGAAAAGATGCGCAAACTGATTCCACGCCAACTTTTTGAAGTGCCGATTCAAGCCGCTATTGGGAACAAAGTGATTGCCCGCGAAACCGTCAAAGCCATTGGCAAAAATGTTCTGGCGAAATGTTACGGCGGCGACATCACCCGCAAACGCAAACTGCTCGAAAAACAGAAAGAGGGCAAAAAGCGCATGAAGCGCGTCGGCAAAGTTGAAATCCCGCAGGAAGCTTTCCTCGCCGTTTTGAAAGTGAATGAATAGATTCAGGATTCAGACAGAAGAGACGTAGAAGGTGAAAGGATCAACAATGAGCAAAAGAGTTTTCAATTAAGTAGAACCGAAAAAGTTCTTTGACACGAAACCGCGAATTTCCTAAGAAATTCCAATAGTTTTTGTCAAAGAAGTTTTTCCTGCCTACTTAGTTCATGGTTATCCTTCCACCCTCCTTCTTGCTGAATCCTGAATCCTGAATCCTGAATTCTATATCCTGTACCCTCTACCTAATTGATTCTGAAATTAAAGGTAATCACGCCGGTCACGCGCACGGTTGTGCCGTTTAATATCGTCGGTTCAAAACGCCAGCCGTATGCCGCATCGACGGCGGCTTTCGTGAGCAACGGATGCCCGCCAAGCGCCCGCGCTGATTCGACGCGACCTTCGGGCGAGATAACGATTTCCACGACAATCGAACCTTCCAGACGAATCTGTTTGGCAATCGCCGGATAATCGGGGGTTTTTCTGGTGAGGGCTTTGCCGGTCAAAATACTTGAAGCAACTCTGACAATTTTATTTTCCGGTTCTTTCGCCTGCGGTGGCGGCTCCGGTTTCGGCTTTGGCGCAGGCGGCGGTGGGGTTATCTCTTCGCCGTGAGGAACACCTGTAGGAACGCCGATGCCTCTGCCGTCTGGGTCTCCATAAAGCACACCGTTGGGGTCGCCGATTCCCTCTGATCCGGCATCACCGATGATTGTGTTCGTAGGAAGGTTTATGCCTGCTTTAATCATATTGGGGTTTGATTCAGGGTGCGTGATTTGGTCAAGGGTCGCCACTTTGTAAGGGTTTGGTTGCGGTGCAGGGTTTGAATTAGCCTCTTGCACAGGCGCGCGCCCTTTCGGTGGGAGTGGCGGTGGAGGAACAGCAACAATGTGTGTCACATCGCTTTTTTCAAATATCGCGGGGTTTGCGGCAACCACCGAAACCACCAGCGCCGATACAACGACAAAGGAATAAAACATGGTTGTCAGCAGAAAAAATCTGCCGGTGCGACCCTGGCGCTTTGCTTTACTTGATAGCACTAATTTTTCAAACATAACGAACTCTCCTTTCATTAAACACACGTTGAGTGGTGAGCCGATGCAAACGGGCAATGAGCGGAAATCGTGTGTTGGTGACAGGCGCTCTTGAGTTGATGATTGCGGTTCCGGGAAGCGGAACCATCAGGCAGGCGCTCTAAAAATGGGTTGGTGACAAGCGAGGCTGAATCGAAATCGGAAGGGAGAAAGCGGAAAACTTCGCCCGCTCTCTCCGTTCAAAGTTTATTTATCCACGGACATCCATCTTTTCAAAAAGCAGAACGATGTGGGTCGTGACCGGCTGACCTTCGACCTTTGCGGGTTTAAACGAATTATTCGTAAGCGACCACCAGAGTTGTTCGATAACCGCAGGGTCTTTGGGTTCATTAAACACGTTGACCAGACGCGCGCGTCCGTTCGGGTCTACTTCGACCAAGGCGGACATATCTTCATTGCCAGGTTTTTGATAAGCGATGTGACTGAAACTGACCATCGGGTCGGTGTTCAAACGCGGCAATTCATAATCCAAACCAAAGACCGGTGGCGGTGGCGGCGGAATCGCAAACAATGCCGAAGCATCCGTCAGGTCTTTATCCTGTTGCAAATTGTTGTAACTGAAATATTCCTTTGCTGACCCGACAATCGGATAAATGAACGATGCCGTTTGATCAAGTTCTTCTAATTGCTCATGAGGAACCGGAATCGGTTTGAATCCGGTCATTAAAAAGGCGAACAAAATAACCGTGACCACTGAACCTGTGGCAATGGAAAAGGGTCGCGGATTCATCTTTAACAACCATTCGGTGAGTCGTTGAAAAAAACTGATGTCGTGATTGACTCGCCCGACGATGGCATTCATGACATAACCGCGCAGTTCTCGCGGCACTTCAGGAGTTGGTGTCTGTTTTAATAAAAGCGAAGTTTGTTTAATTTCTTCGAGGTGCTCACGACACGCCGAACAAAATGCCGTGTGGGCGTGAAAGTGTTCGGTTTCTGGCGCGGTCAGTTCCTCGTCCAGGTAAGCGGAAGCCATTAATTGAAAATCATTGCAAATCATAACAACATACTCTTTTTCCGTTTTCAAAGGTTTGCCCGAAAGCAAACGTTTAAAAACCGGCGGGGAGTTCCATTCATTCAAAGCATCCGAAGCCAAAATCTTCTGTCCTAAAGCTGCATCAGATCTTTTAATTTGTGGCGCAACTCTTCGCGTCCACGAGCAATACGAGATTTCACCGTGCCGATGGAAATCTCTAAGGTGTCAGCAATCTCTTCGTAAGAGAGTTCCTCAATTTCGCGCAACATCAGGGCGGCGCGGTATTCCGCTTTGATTTCGGAAAGCGCCCGCATAATGCGGCGTTCGCGCTGGCTTTCAATGGCGCGCTCTTCAGGCGTCGCATGAGCGCCCGCCAGGGTGTTGCCGAAAGTGGTTTCCGAATCGGTGCGGCTGAGGTCAAGCGAAATGGTTTCATCTTTTTTGCGGCGTCGCCACCAGCGTTGCTGATTCATTGCCTGATTGATGGCGATGCGATAAATCCAGGTCTTTAGTCCCGATTCGCCGCGAAAACTGTTGAGTCCTCGATAAATTTTCAAAAAGGTCTCTTGCGCCGCATCGCGCGCGTCCTCTGCATCACCAAGCAGGCGATAACAGATGGCATAAACCGGACGCTCGAAATGCAACACCAACTCTTCAAAAGCCCCGAGGTCGTGAGCGCGCAAACGCGCGATGAACTGCGCCTCATAGCGATTTTCTATGGGCTGCGCATCCAGTTCGACCTGAGCAATCGTGGTTTGCTCTAATGCAATCATGCGGCTTTTGTTGACCTTTGGCGCTCTGTGAGTTTTTTAGGCGGGTCAAAGCACGTTCCTGAGGAAGCCGAGCGCCGTTTTAGCTCCAAACCGAACGGGCAATGACCCTCACCTCACTTGTCGTTTATGTTAGACACCCGGCTTACGGAAAAAGTTCCAGCCAAGTTTAATCTATAGACCTCATGAAAAAGAATTTCTGAGAATCACTTGAAAGTAAGGATTCAATCGGGGTATCTCCATAGTTTCACTTTATCCAAAAACCAAAGGAGATTCCCCGATGTTACCCTTTCGTCTTAC